>JAJNQF010000042.1 GCA_021154945.1 Sphingomonas sp. | reverse complement strand
GCGGCGGATTGGGCGGCGTCGGTTTTCGCCGGCTATGCGTCGCGCTGGCACTGGTTGCCGCTGGTGACGACGCCGCTGACCTTCATGGGACTGGTCTGGCTGACCCGCCGCTATGCGCCGTTCTCGCGCGGCTCGGGCATCCCGCAGGTGATCGCCGCGCAGGCCGACCCCAACGAGGCCACCCGCACGCTGATCTCGCCGCGGACCGTCGTCGCAAAGGCGGTGCTGACGATCGGCGCGGTGCTGGGCGGCGCATCCGTCGGCCGCGAAGGGCCGACCGTCCAGCTCGCTGCGGCGGTCATGGGCGCGACGCACCGCCTCGTCCGCGTGCCGTTGCGGGGCGGCGTATTGATCGCAGGTGGCGCGGCGGGCGTTGCCGCGGCGTTCAACACGCCGCTCGCCGGCTTGCTGTTCGCGATCGAGGAACTGGCGTCGGCCTATGAACAGCGCGTGACGTTGCTCGTGCTAGCGGCGATCGTCATTGCCGGGATGGTCGCACAGTCGGTACAGGGCGATTACATCTATTTCGGCGCGATCGGCGCGCACATGCCGCTGCTGTCCGCCTTATTGGTCGCGCCGGTCGCCGGGATCGTCGGTGGCATGGCGGGCGGCCTGTTCTCGCGCACGCTGCTGGCGATGGCGCTCGGACGCAACCGCGTGACGGGCTGGACGCGTGCGAACCCGGTGAAGTTCGCCGGGGCGTGCGGCGCTGTCGTCGCGCTGCTCGGCGTGTTCACCGGGCTCACCTGGGGCACCGGCTATTCCGCCGCGCGGGCGATGATCGTCGGGGTCGACGCGCCGCTCTGGTTCGGGCCCGCCAAGTTCGTCGCGACCGCGGCGACGGCGATCGCGGGGCTGCCCGGCGGCATCTTCGCGCCCTCGCTCGCGGTCGGCGCCGGCGTCGGCAACCTGCTGCGCGAGGTCTTTCCCGGCGAGCCCGCAAGCGCGATCGTCATTCTCGGCATGGTCGCCTATTTCGCCGGCGTCGTCCGCGCGCCGTTGACCGCGGTGATCATCCTGTCCGAAACCACCGCCAGTCGCGGCCTCATGCTGCCGATGTTCGCAACCGCCTTCATCGCCGACGCCGCCAGCCAATGGATCTGCCGCGAAAAGCTCTATCACGGACTATCCAAGACCTTCGCCATGCCAGTCCCGTCCTCGCCCGCCGCGACCAAGTGACGGGCTGAGCAGCGGACATCCGAGAAGCTTAGCAGCCGTTTCTCGCTATACCCTTTGCCGAGAAACGTCCGTCTCAGGGCCCGATATCGATCGCCTGCGCCTCGGCCCGCTTCGCCGCCGCCTTGGCGAACCCGAGCTGTTCCGCGATCGGGTCGTTCCAGCCATACGGATCGGTGCGGAACGCGACCCGCCCGCCATCGTCGACATAGACGTTGTGATACAGCAACCGGACCGGGATACGGCGCGGCAACGGCACGAAGGTCATTTCGCCCGAGGCCTGCGCGATCTGCCACGCCTCGGTAACGCCCTCGTCCTCGGCGAGCATCTGCGCGAACCCCAGCGCATCCTCGACACGCACGCAGCCGTGACTCAGATGACGCTGGCTGCGATCGAACAGCCCCGGCGCGGAGGTGTCGTGGAGATAGATCGCCTGGTCGTTCGCCATGTCGAACTTGACCAACCCCAACGCGTTGCTCGGCCCCGGCTGCTGGACGATCCAGCCATCGCGCATCACCATGTTGTGCTCGGCGAGATAGTCTTCGCCGACATTCGCCATTTCGCCGTTCTGGATCGACTTCGGCACCGTCCATGTGGGATTGGCGACGAGGCGATAGATCGGCGACGACAGCGCCGGCGTTTCGCGGCCGGGCTCGCCGACGATCACCTTGCGCTGGTTGACCACCGCGCCGTCGCGGTAATAGCGGAGTTGCGCGGCGGCGGTGTTGACGTCGATCCGCGTCGCCGGTGGGGTCCGCGTCAGCCAGCGCCGCCGCTCGAGCCCGACTGCCAGCGCGCGTGCCCGGTCGCCGGCGCCGAGATTGAGCACCTTCAACGTCTCTGGCCCGACCACCCCGTCCGCGGCGATACCGTAATCGGTCTGTAGCCCTTTCAACGCGTCGGCCATCGCCTGCGTGTAGAGCATCGACGGCTGCGTCGCGGCGAGCGGCACTAGAGCGGGCGGCGCAGGGGCCAGCGGATCGGCGGCCACCGCCAATGGGTCCGTTGCGGTCGGCAGATACCCACTCTCCATCAGTTGCTCGACGATCGTCGGCACACGCGCGTCGCGATTGCCGACGCGGATCACACCTGACGGGATTGCCTGCACCGGCGCTGCGACGGTCGCCTTGGCGCTGAACGCGAGATACGCGTCGGACAGCGCCTTATACTCGGCGTCCTGCGGGGCCAGTCCGTCGAACCACGCGACGAGATCGCCCTTGGCCAGCGCGCGCGCCAGACCCGCGGCGAGGTCCACCTTGGGCCGGGGCAGCGTGTAGACCTCATGCAGCGATGCCGGATCCACCCGACCCTGCGCGAGCGCTCCAGCATAATCGAGCGCGGCTTTCGTGCGGGTGATGTCGTCGCTTTCCGCTGGATCGGCGAGGAACGCGATCCGGTCCAGGCCGTGGCGCGCGCGATCGGCGAGCACGCGGTCGAATGCCTCCATATTGCCCGCCGACCAGACCGCGCGCCACCCGGCCTTGGCATAGAGGGCACGACTGGCAGGATCGGTAACCGCCTGCTTGGTAATGGCGATCGGTCGTTCCGAGGGGGTATCCGCGGGTCGGCGGACAGCGTCCTGAGCGAAGGCGAACCCTGCAGGGGCCAGGGTAACGAACGGCAGCGCGGCCAGAATCAGCCGCGCGCGCAATGTCTTGACTATCATGGCTGCCCAACGCCTGACCGGGGCGATCGCCTCACCAACACGTCAGAATTCGCGCCCGCGACCGGCGGCTATCTTGCTCGAGAGCGTTGTATTTCCGGAGGGGCGGCCGTGAAATTCACGCCGATCGATCGCGACATGCGCGGATCAAAAATGGCTCCCTGAGTAGGATTCGAACCTACGGCCACTCGATTAACAGTCGAGAGCTCTACCGCTGAGCTATCAGGGAACGTTGCCGGAGGCGGCTCTATAAACGGCCAGTCGGACGATGCAAGCAGGTTTCGCCGCAAAAATGCAAAGTCCGCGATAAACCGGGGTCAGGAGACGAACTGCTCCATCGTGATGCGGTCGTCCAGCGCGTGCTCGGGATCGAACAGCAGCGTCAGTTCGCGTGCGCGGTCCATGCAGATGTCGACCTGGGCCACATCGCGGATCTCGCGCTGGTCTGCGACCGCGGAGACGGGGCGCTTGCCGGGATCGAGCACGCGGATGCCGATGCGGGCCTTGTCGGGTAGGATCGCGCCGCGCCAGCGCCTGGGGCGGAACGGGCTGATCGGGGTGAGCGCGATCATGCCGGAGCCAAGTGGGAGTATCGGGCCCTGTGCCGACAGGTTGTAAGCGGTCGAGCCGGCCGGCGTCGCGACGAGGATACCGTCGCAGGCGAGCTCCGGCAGGACGATGCGGTCGTTCACCGTCACTTCGAGGTTCGCGGTCTGGCGGGTCTCGCGCAGGAACGACACTTCGTTGATCGCGGGCAGCGTGTGGGTGCGCCCATCGACGCCGAGCGCGGTCATGCTGAGCGGGACGACCTTGAACGGTTTCGCGCGCTCCAGGCGGTCGCCCAGGCCATGATGGCGCCATTCGTTCATCAGGAAGCCGACCGTGCCGAGGTTCATCCCGAACACCGGAACGGGCGGCTTGCGGCGTTCCAGCATGGCGTGGAGCGTCTGGAGCATGAACCCGTCGCCGCCGAGCGCGATGATGACGTCGGCCTCCTCGACCGATACCCACTCGCCCAGGTCGGCGAGTTGGGCCTCTGCCGCACGAGCGGGCGGGGTGTTGGACGCAACCAGCGCCCGCCGCTCGTACCGGATCATCCGCCGGTGACGCTCATGTGGCGTGCGACGGCCGGGCCTTCGCCCTGGCCGATGCGGAAGTCGTGTGCCTTTGGCTTGGCGAACAGGCCGGCGTCGATCGCTGCGTCGAGCCCGGCGGTACCGCCCTCGCGCAGCGCCGCCTTCAGATCGACCTGATCGTCATGGCCGAGGCACATGTAGAGCTTGCCTTCGGTGGTCAGGCGGACGCGGTTGCAGCCGTCGCAGAAATTGGCGGTCAGCGGCGAGATCAACCCGAGCCGCGTGTGCGTGCCGTCGACGTTCCAGTAGCGTGCCGGGCCGCCGGTCTTGTGCGCGTCGCGGGCGAGCGTGAACTGCTGGCCGAGGTCTTCGAACACCTTGGTCAGCGGCAGGAAACGATCGGTGCGGTCCTCGTCGATCGCGCCGAGCGGCATGGTCTCGATCAGCGACAGGTCGAAGCCTTCGTCGCGGCACCAGGCGAGCATCGGCGCGATCTCGTCCTCGTTGAAGCCCTTCAACGCGACCATGTTGATCTTGATCGCGAGACCGGCATCACGTGCGGCGTAGATGCCGCCGATGACCTGCGCGACATCGCCGTGGCGGGTGATGTAGCGAAAGCGCTCCGGGTCGCGGCTGTCCATGCTGACATTGACGCGGCGGATGCCGGCATCGACCATCGCCTCGGCATGCTGCGCGAGACGCGTGCCGTTGGTCGTCATCGTCAGCTCTTCGAGCTCCGATCCGATGTTGTGACCGAGGCGCTGGATGAGTTCCGCAACGTCGCGACGCACGAGGGGTTCGCCACCCGACAGACGGATCTTGGTGACGCCGCGCGCGATGAAGCGCTCGGCGATGATCGCGATCTCCTCGAGGCTCAACAACTTGGCGCGTGGCAGGAACGTCATCTGCTCGGCCATGCAATAGCGGCAGCGCAGGTCGCAGCGATCCGTCACCGAAATCCGCAGATACTTGATCGTGCGGCCGTGCGTATCCTGCAATGGCTTTTGCGTGAGGGTTGGAGCTGACGTCATCGCATCAGAGCTAAGACGTGGCTGTCCCGATAACAATGCCGGATCGGCCGGTAACGGACGGGCAAATGGATTGGCGGGGGGCGATGCGCCAGCTAAGCTCGCACCGATGGGAGTGGGTGCGACGGATATGGAAGACATGCAGACAGCAACGACACTGTTTGCGGTATCGTTCCGTCAACGCGGTGAAATCGCGGAGATTTTGACCGGGGCGGGGGCTGGTGCGGACTGGCATGCGGCGGTGTCCAGCGATGCCGTTGCGATCGAAAGTCGCTTCCTCGCCAGCGGTGCGGCGGTGGCGCTGATCGACGCGCGCGGCGCGCTCGACGAAGGGCTCGCGGCGACGCTGGCGCTGGGTGGACTGTGCGCGACCAATGGCGCTGCGCTGCTCGTGCTGGTGTCGCGCAGCGACGTCGGGGCGATCGGCGAGTTCTTCGATGCGGGCGCGACGCAGTTCCTCGTCAGCCCGGCAAGCGGCAGCGAACTGGTTCAGGCACTGCGCTTCGCCGGGCGTCATGCGGTCCGCACCGCTGGCAACGCGATCGACCGGCGCCGGATACCCGGTGCGTCGCTGTACGACCGGGAAACCGGTGACGTCCGCCGCTGGATCATCGGGCGGATCGCCGGCGATTGCCCGGTCGCGGTGGTGCTCGTGTCGTTGTCGCGGCTCGACATCGTCAACGCGGCGCACGGACGGCCCGCGGTCGACGCGCTGATCGAGACGGCGGTGCGGCGGACCGAGACGATCGCACACGCGGCGATCGGCGTCGATTCGATGGTGGCCCGGCTCGGCGGTTCGGAATTCGCGCTCGTATTGGAGGCATCCGGCGCGGCCGTGACGGCGGCGATCACCGCACTGGACGCCGCCTTGGCGCGACCGTTCCGCGTGGCGGATACGCGCGCGGTGCTCGGCTGCCGGTTCGGGGTGGCGCAGCGCCAGCCG
>JAJNQF010000053.1 GCA_021154945.1 Sphingomonas sp. | reverse complement strand
GGATCATCGCTTGCCGAACTGCGCGTCGACAGCCGCGCCGGCCTGGTCGGCGCGCGCACCGAAGGCACGATCGGCTTCGCCAGCTTGCGCGGCGGATCGGTGATCGGCGACCATAGCGTCATCTTCGCAGGCGAAGGCGAGCGGATCGAACTCAACCACCGCGGCGACGATCGCTCGATCTTCGCACGCGGCGCGGTCCGTGCCGCGATCTGGCTCGCCGGCCAGCCCGCCGGCCGCTACCGGATGGGCGACGTACTCGGGCTGTGACGCGGTGAAGAAGGCCGACGTCATCGAGTTCTACGCGCGTCTGGCCGAGGCCGACCCGCACCCCGAGACCGAACTCGAATTCGTCAATCCGTACACGCTCGTCGTGGCGGTCGCGCTGTCCGCGCAAGCCACCGACATCGGCGTCAACAAGGCAACGCGCGCCCTCTTCCGCGAGGTCGACACGCCGGAGAAAATGGTCGCGCTTGGGATCGACGAGCTGAAGCGCCACATCAAGACGATCGGGCTGTTCAACACCAAGGCGAGGAACGTAATCGCGCTCTCGCAGATGCTGATCGACGATTACGGCGGCGAAGTCCCGAATGACCGCGCCGCCTTGGAGCGCTTGCCCGGCGTCGGCCGCAAGACCGCGAACGTGGTGCTCAACGTCGCATTCGGCGCGGAGACCTTCGCGGTCGACACGCATATCTTCCGCGTCGGCAACCGCACCGGCCTCGCCCGCGGCAAGACCCCGCTCGCGGTCGAACTGAAACTCGACAAGGCCACCCCCCAGCCGTTCCGCCTCCACGCGCATCACTGGCTCATCCTGCACGGCCGCTATGTCTGCAAGGCGCGGACGCCCGAATGCTGGCGCTGCATCGTCAGCGATCTCTGCGCCTACAAACCCAAGTCGCCCGCACCGAAGAGCAAATCGGTGACGCCTGTATCACCGGACGCGCTCACCGATCCGACACCCGAAGCGCCGTAAACGCGAAAACGTCTGGCGCGCGCTGTTTCGCTTTGCTAGGCGAGCCATCCGGCACCCGTAGCTCAGCTGGATAGAGCGCTGCCCTCCGAAGGCAGAGGCCACTGGTTCGAATCCAGTCGGGTGCACCAAACTTCATTTATTTTCCCCTTTTTTTAATGCCTTAGCGGCATCTTTGGCTAACCTTTCCGCAAGGTTAGCCAAAAGCTTGTCTGCGGCGGTGTCTGAAAGCGTGCGTTGATCGGCCGCTGCGGTGTAGCGCGCGACTTCGCTGTCGGTCGTGTGACCGGTCCAGGCTTTGATCTCTTGGTTCGAGCATCCTGCCTCGGCGAACCGCCGCGCCGCAGCCTTACGAAGGCCGTGCGCCGAGCAGTTCGGCAAGCCGGCCTCGTCACACCATTGGCGAAATTTGTTGCCGAAACCCTTTACCGAGAATTGCTTGCCGAATTCGGTGACGACAAAGAACGCGCCTACCGTCGGCGTTGCGAGGATCGATTCCGCCAAGCCGGGCATGATCGGCAGCGACACGAAGACTTTCGTCTTTTCCTGAGTCAGTTCGAGCCGGGTGTCATGGACGCTGGCCGGACCCATCTTGCGGGCGTCACCGCCGCGCTGGCCCGTCCAGATCATCAGGTCGAACGCAAGGCGCGCGACCGTACCGATCGGATGGCGCCGTTCGTAAGCCGCGATCTCTTCCTCGGTCCAACTGTGGAACCCTCCGCCGCTGACCTTGAAGGGACGCGTGACGATGACCGGGTTCGTGCCGGCCATGCCGATGCGCATGGCGAACTTCATCAGCGCAGAGAGCCGTTTGCGGAGCATGTTCGCAGACGTCCGGTGCGGCAGGAGTTCCGCAAGCATCGCCTCGACATGACGCGGCTGCAGCTCACGCACCATGATCTCGCCGTAACGCCGCCCCTTGCGCGTCCGCGAACGCCAGCGCTCGAGCGTTCCCCGATAGACAACGCGCGTACGCTCGCCTGGATCGAGGAAATCCGGCGAGCGATAATAGCGGGAAAGCAGGTCGTCGAACGTCCCGACGGCAGCACGGTTGGCGCCGACTTCGATCTCCGGGGCGCTAACGCCGTCGTTGCACGCACGCAGCTCTGCGAGAAACGCCTCGGTCCCGGGCTCGCTCTTGAAATAGTAGGTGACGAAGCCGGTGCGACGATACCGGTAATGAGCCTTACCGTGCCGATCACGAAACGTGCTGACATGCTTCGGTAGCCAACGCCGCTTCATGCAAACATCTCGTCTAAGCTGTTGGCGCCGGCGGGCACGATATCCCTGCCCGTCGTGACAACGATCCGGCCGGGCTCGATCTCAACCCGAACGGGGATGCCGACTTTCTCCGCAGCGCGAAGAACACGCGCAAGATCAGCTTGGCGGATCAGGGCGCGCGCGCTCATTCAGCAGTTCCCATACATTTGGCTTGAGGTTCGATCTCATCACGTAGCTTGCGGGCATGATCGATCATCTTCTTGCCGCGTGTTTCGAGCGTGCTTGCCGCCAACGTCAGGTCCAAGTTTGACACGCCACGCTCTGCGTTCAACTTATAGTTCAGCGAGCGAACGGTGATGCCTAGAGCGCTCGCCAGTCTGCCCTTACCGCCGAGGATTTCGAACGCGGTTTGCATGCCCACCATCCGCCGTATCTCGATCGGATAGCCCCGCTGTTCCCGCTTTTGGGAACAGTTGATTGACTGTGAAGACAACGCGGCATCGCGAGCATCGTTGGGCGCAGCGCTGATCATCATGAATGACGCTGCTTTTGGATGCGTTGATGACGACTGCCATTCGTCGAAGGGTGTGAAATGCCGTCCGAAACTTGCAGCGGCAGTTCGATCTCACCGAGGGCAAGCCTGACGATGCGCGGCCACTGCGGAATTAGGCTGTTGGCAAGGGCGCCAACCGCGGTCGCACCGGAGGCGACGAACAGTCCGACACCGACGTCGTGAAACAGAGCAACCGACATTACGCGCGCCGATCCGGCATGCCCGCGACGACCATCATGATCGCGACCGGGATCCACACGAAAGCGAACGCAATCAGCAGGGCCGCCTTTGCGATGCGGCGGCGACGCATGCAACGTTCGACCTGGCGCGGCGCCGTCGAGGCGGTGGCGACGTTCACTGGTACACCGTGAGCGGAAAGGCCGCACCGCTGCAGCGCGTGCAGGTTTTGTCGTCCGCGAACGTGCAAGTGCCGACATCATCGGGCGCAACGCACGGATCCCAATGACTGCATCCGCAACCGGCGCAAATTCGCGGATGCGTGGCGGCTGGCCCGTCGCGCAGCTGGAGGTAGACATCGGCGTCGACAGGGTATGCGTCGCGGAGTGCGTGGATCGTTTCGACATACCGGGCAGCGGCACCGTCGGTTTCAAGCAGGCGAATTAACGCAGCGCCTTCGGCCCGATTGTTCGGTGCGATGACTTTGGCGGCGTCTGCTACCGAAACGCCGGCGGCGTTTCTGCGAAGACGAAGGTACCCTGCCGGGGTGACCGGCGCGATCAGCGCAGTCTTCAGTGTCACGCAGCGATGGGTCGACGATGATACGTGAAGCATGGTTCAATCCTCTTCGGGCAAAGGTGTGGCGTCACCGAAAGCTGGGGCTTGCGGCAGGGTGCTCAGTCAGCGGGGACGAGGAGCGCGGCGTTACCGCGCGGGATCAGCTGGGCGCGGGTCCAATCGCGGCCGGCGACGTCACAACGTCATCGTTGGCCGGTGCACGGGTGTCATCATTCGCCGGTACCGGTCGGGTCCGACAGACGTTCGGATTTGAAAAAGGGAGACGGATATCCGGGTTCGGGCGGGCGCTCGGCACGATCGTGCGGATGACCTGCAGTTCGGCGACGAACACATGACCGCACTCGTCATTCTCGCAGCGATAGCGAATGTGACGAACCGTCGTAGTCAGTGCCGCGCTGTTACGGATGCCAGCCGGACCGTCGCAATGCGGACAGGAAAGGCCGGGAATTCTGTGCTTGGTAGGCTTCGAGATAGTCATTGGGTACCCCCGGTGTTCCCCGAGAGCGACCCCGCGCCGAACCGGAAGAAACTTGGTAGGCGTCGCATGAGCGCGCCAAGTGCCGTCTCAACCTCCTGTGCCTCGACCAGCGCACGGCTATGTGCGTGCGGGGAGGCACCGGGTTGGCCGGCTTCAATAAGGGCTGCACCGAGTTCACCGGCCTCGCGAACGAACTTGGCGGTGTCGGCAGCGAGCGCCCGGTAACAGGCAATTTCGTTGGAATACTCGACGTCGACCGCGAAGGCGAGCGCCTGGGCATAGGGTGCATATTCACCGCCGGCTGCGAGATACGCGGCATCGAGCGCAGCCGCTTGGTGCAGCATCGGCGTCGTCTTGCAGTTCGGCTGGCTCCAGTACCGGATCGTACGCGTCGACCGCTTGACGATCTTCTTCATGGCCTCCCAGCTCAGCAGACCAGCGATCGTCGTCGTTGCCTGCGCGAAAGTCTTAGGCGGGCGCGCGATCGTCATGCCCCTGCCCGCTTCAAAACCGGTAATCGATCGAAATCGACGGATGCGTGAGTCGCGCCGTACGGATGCGGCATGGTGTTAGCAGGGAGAGGTGGGCGACCGATGCTGATTAATGCGGCAACCGCGTCACGGGGTATTGTATGATCGGGCCAATTCGCAGGTACCCGAAACCACGAAGCGAACTTTTCCAGATTGGTGACAGAGAAGGTCTTTCCATCACGCAACCGGGTAAAAAACGCGCCGCTGCTCACGACGATCGTTGCTACTCGCGACAGCGATTTGCCACCCCAACGGGTGACTTCGGCATCGTACGAATCGGCGATCGTTCGCAATGCGTTCTGGTATGCAGCACTCATGACGCATATTTACGTCACGTATACGGCATTCGTCAACGTAAATATTCCGCATGCCATGCGTCACTTCATGCGTCATGAGTGCAGCATGAGAAAGAACGTTCCTGACGTGTTGAAAGAGCGCCTCTCGGCGAAGATTGCCGAGAAGAATATGTCGGCTCGTGAGGTGTCGATTGCGGCCTTGAACAAGCCAGACGCTATTCGCGCGATCTTGGCTGGTCATATGCCGGGGCTCGACCGGCTCGATGCCATTGCAGATATCCTCGACACAACTGCCGATTGGCTGCTCGGACGCGATCAGGGTATTGAGCGCACGATCCCGGCGGACGGCCGTACAACGCTAGAAGCGCTTCGACGGCTTCCAAAGACGTTGCCCATCTATGGCACAGCGCTCGGTGCCGACCTGGAATTCGACGGTTGCAACGGGATCGTAGTAACTGTCGAGCAGACAGAGGTGCATATGTCCGCACCTCTTGATTTCATGACGCGGCCGATAGGCGTCACCGGCAGGCCAGACCTCTACGTCGTCTCGGTATCGGGGCACTCGATGGAGCCGCGATTTGATGCGGGAAGCCGTGTTCTCGTCGATCCTAAGCGGTCGCCCGGCGTTGGTGATGACGTGGTGGTGCAGTTGCGCGGTCCAACATTCGACGGCGAAGAGATTCGTCATGTCCTTATTAAGCAATTGGTGCGGCGGCGCCCAACCGTTGTGATTCTTCGACAGTTCAACCCTGCCGCAGAGTTCGAAGTCCCTAACGAGCAGGTGTCGTCGGTCCACCGGGTAATGCCGTGGGACGAGGCGATGGGATACTAGCGGACATTAGCGGAATGGCCGCAATGGGGAGGAAAGCGGACAGGCTGCTTTCGGGAAGGCGGGCGGCGATAGCAGACATTGGGCAACTGTCGGCTTTCCCAAAGACGATCGAATTTTGGAAATGGCCGGGTTGGGAAGTCGAAACAAAACGGCAAAAACCGCCGGAAACTAATATGACGGGTATCGTTTATGCCTTGCCGCGGTCGTCCTCCGGCCGTGGCCGGTCCGTCCTTGCTACCCTGTGGGGACGGGCCGTTGTTCCCCCATCAGTGGCAAAACGGATAGGGGCTATAACGCCAAGCCGAAAGCACTGTGCTTAGTGCTTTGTGAGAGGCCAGCCCCTTAGTTCCTTTCTTCGGCTTTATTACGCTGCTCGTTGTCGTTGTCGGCGCTGTCGACCAACGGTGCGACGGCTTCGAACACGACGCCGCCAGGAAGGTATGAGATTTTAGCCGTTCCCCCGGTTTCGTGTGCCAAAACACGCTGAATGAGCTGTGTGCCAAAGCTGGTCCGTGTCGGGGGCTCAACCGGTGGGCCTCCTGACTCAACCCAGGTGAGGTGGAGATCATACGGCTGCCAGCCGTCCACGACCTTCCAGCTCAGCTCAATCACGCCATCGACGGTCGATAGCGCGCCATATTTTGCGGCGTTGGTTGCAAGCTCATGGAGGGCAAGGGCGAAGGCGACGACAAGGCGTGGCGGGAGCTGGAGATCCTCCCCGGAAAGCTTGAACCTTTGACCGTCTTCCACCCCGAAGGGGGTAAGCGTGCGCTCAACCAGCGCGCGCATGGACGTGCTCTCGAACCTGCCACTGATTAGCAAGTCGTTCGCGGCGGACATCGCGTGGATGCGTGCTTCCAGCGTCGTGCCGGCCTCCTGCACCGAGGTCGCCCGGCGCATCGTTTGCGAGACGATTGCCTGCAGGGACGCAAGCGTGTTCTTCACCCGGTGGCTTAGCTCATTAGCCAGGAGGGTCCGATGCTCCTCAGCGCGCCTCCGTGCGGTCACGTCCTGGGTCGTCCCGACGATTGCCAACGGTGTTCCATCGGCGCGGTAGCTCGCCTGTCCCCGGATCTGTACCCAGCGCTCCTCGCCTGCCGGCGTCCGCAAGCGGTACTCGAGGTCCAGCAGCGATCGGTCGCGTACGGCACGCTCTATGCCGTCGACCTGCATCTGCCGATCTTCCGGGTGGATCGACTCTCGCAGTTCGTCGAGGGTCAGAGGATCGGTCGGGGCACGACCGCATATCCTCTTGCACTCGGCAGATGCCGTCAGCCTGTACGTATCGAGATTGATGCTCCAGGATCCCAGGCGGCCGGCATCCAGGGCAAACTGAAGCCGCTGCTCGCTCTCCTGGAGTTCGGCAATGCGGCGCTCTACCTCTGCTTCGAGGGCATCGCGATCCAGCTGAAGGTTGACGAGGCGTTCGCGCTCAAGAGTGACGTCGTACTGCGAAGCGAAGAAATAGAGCAGCACCCCGTCGTCGTTAAACACGGGCGAAACCAGCAACCGGTTCCAGAAATGCGTGCCGTCCTTCTTGTAGTTCAGCAGGTCGAGTTCGATCGACTCCCGCGCACGTATCGCGTCTCGAACGCGGTCGACGTCGGCCATGTCCGTGTTCGGTCCCTGCAGAAACCGGCAGTTGCGCCCCATGATCTCGCTGCGGGCATAACCGGTCAACTTCCCAAAGGCGTCGTTCACAAACACGATGGGATTGTCTGGCAACCGGGGGTCGGTGATGATCATCGGCATGCGCGTCGCGCGGACAGCCGACGCAAACGGGTCAGATCCGCTATCGCCGCGCGTAAGCTCGCGGACGATCCGCGCTTCTTCCTGGATATCTCGCACACGTCACTCCGTTCGCACGCTCAACGGGCCTTATGTCGTTGGACGCTATGTTTTTTAGTCCTTTAGTGTCAGTAGGCTGCGATGGCCATTGTGACAAAACTACTCGGTTAACAGCCTGCAAACGTCACCCGGCATGGCCCGCAAATGCGGCCATGCCGCAGTCGCACTCTAAGAAAATCAACCAAAAAACCTCTCGCGCCGCAACTCTGCTTATGGCGGGCGGGTTAGGGCTCCATGACCCTTTCAACCGTACCTTACGCGCTCGTTGTCGATGATGATCCGCTCATCATGATGGATACGACTGCCATCCTCGAAGATGCTGGATTTCGCTTTTACGAGGCCATGGATGGTGACGAGGCGAAGCGAGTCTTAGCCACCAACTGGGAAAACATCGTACTGCTGTTCTCTGACGTCGACATGCCCGGCGACACCAACGGCTTTGCGCTAGCGCGGCATGTCGCCGAACGCTGGCCTGCGATCGAAATCGTCATCGCATCCGGTCATGTTCTACCGAAAGCGGGCGAGATGCCCGAAAAGGCTACGTTCATCTCAAAGCCGTTCAACAAGCGCATGGTGCACCAGCATTTGCGGAACATGCTCCCGGACAACAAATTACCGGAGCCGCTTAAAAAGGCGGTTTGATCAACGACACAGCTTATTGGTTAAAGGCGAAATGGTTGAGATGGGGAGGAATGATATCAATGTCGAACGATCGGGATCACGTTTATTGCGGAAGCTAGCAACGCACCAACGACCGTGAGGCCGAGGTCGTCCGCGAGCTGTAGTAACACTTCCAATTCGTCCTTCAAATCTTGGGCCGTCAGCGGGTCGTCAGAGCTCATAGAGACAATGTATCTGTCTTAACCCGGCGACGTCGATAGTATGGATGCGCGACGCTCACTGCAATTTCTACTACTGCTCGTAAGCTAGCTTAACAGATGGCGGCTATCGGGAGATCTGATCGCACGCCAAAACGTCCGAATTTGGGCGAAAGCCGTCATCAAATTGATGACGGCTACGCTGCGCTCTCCAGCGTCAGGGCCGTCGTGAAACCGCGATCGGCGATCAGTTCGTGCGAGACATCTGACACTAGCCACTTCACCGCATCGATCTCGCCCTTGAATCCCGCAACGGTCACCGGGCGGTCGGGGTAGATCTCCAACTGGCCCAGCGCGAGCCCCAGATCCAGCGTGCGCGGCTCCCGCGCGGCGCGGCCCTGCTCGGCGGTCGCGGCCCGGCGGGCGGCATCCTCGGACGAGTAGGTGCGTGCGAGCCGCTTAGTCTCGCCGGTACCGCTGCCGACCGTCACCGTTTTCTTCTTCGCACCCTTGCGGTCGTGCCAGTCGGCCGAGACGCTGCCAGCCTCGTCGCGCTTCTTGATCCGAAAGCTATGCCGATCGCCATCGCCTCTGCGAATCGTGATCCCCGGGATCGCCGCGCCCGTCGCGGTCGTGGCCGCGCCGATGGGCGCGAGGATCAACGCGCCCGCCTTAACCGTCGCGACGGCGTCGTTCTCCCGCCCGAGACGGCGCAGGAGCGCGATATCGCTTTCTCGGGTCTGTGCCATCGCCTTGACCGCAATCGACGCCAGTGCGGGTGCGCAGCGCGTCGCAAGCTTGTTGCGGCCGGCGATCTCCTCGACGATCGCGCCAAGCGTTGTGTCGTGCCAGCTCTTCTCGCGGCGGGTGGCGATGGCGCTGGTGAAGTCGGCCGCTCGAGCGCGAATCATGATCTGGTCGGGCGGGCCGCTATGTTCGACCTCGTCCACCGTAAACTTGCCCTTGTCGACCAGACCGATCGTCACGTCGGCACCGGCGGACCAGCCGAGCTGTACCGTGAGCGTCGCGCCGGCACGCGGCACCGCAAGCTTGCCGTCCGAATCGTCGACGGTGATCTCGAGCTGGTCGGAGTCGCCGCCCCGTTTCTCGCTCAGGCGTAGCGAAATCAGACGCGGGCGGATGCGATCGGTAAGGTCGGTGCCGTCGAGTGTGACCTTGAAGTCGGGGACGTTGTTGATCGCGGTCATGCCGCACCGGTCGCGCTATCGGCGATCTCAAGCAACTCGATGGTGAAATCGACTCTGCGCGGCGTTCCGTCGGCGAAGAACTCCTTCATGCCCTCGTCGATACCGGTGATGACGAAGGTGCCGTAGACCCGGCCGGTGCCGTCGATCAGCGACCATGCCTTGCCCTGGGCGGCCATATCGCGCAGCTCGTCGATCGACGCGCGCCCCGCCATCAGCTCGGCATAGGCCGTGCCTGACAGGGTGATCGTATCGTTCTCGCGTCCGACGAACTGCGTCGCGTCGATCGCACCGATCCGGCCGCTGCGCGCATGCCGCCATCCGCTTTTGCGCTGGATCTCCTGATAGGCGAGCGTCGGTAGCGAGAAAACGAACATGCCGAGTGCCATCATTTTCACAGGTCAGCTCCATCGGGCGTGTCGGAGAAGGACGATCGCGACATGGAATGCTGCCGCCTTTGCGCGTTTACAAGAGCTCGTTCGACCGCCGCGGCGAGAGCCTGCTCGCTTTGTCCTGGCGCGCCGTAGACGTTGATGGTGATCGGCGCAGGCGCTGGTGCCGCGAAACCATAAGCGGCTGATCCGCCGGGGTTTGCCGCTGCCGCAGGCGTCAGCGCCGGCAGCGAAGAGCCGAGCGCCAGCGCGGCGGTGAGACGGCGCGACAGACGATCGACGCGGCGCACCGGCGCATCCTCGTCGGTCATCATACCGGGCGGGCGCAGGGAGGCGGCGGACATGGCACCGGTCAGGTTGCGCGACAGTCGGTCGATCCTCCGTACCGGTTCGCGCGCGCCGCCAGCGATGCCGTTGCTAAGGCCCTGCATCATGAACCCGCCGAACCCGGCGAATACGCGCGAAGGCGAACGGATCCCCAGTTTCTGTTTGAACCAGTTCGCGGCCGACGATGCCGCCCCGACGATCGTCGCTTTCAATGCCCCCAGCATGCCGGTGATGCCGTTGATCATCCCCATGATCATGTTGCGACCGAACTCGCCGAAGCGCGCAGGGAGAGCGCCAAACCAGCCGAGGACGCCGGTGACGACGCCGACGATCCCCTGCCATAGCGAGCTGAACCACGCGGTGATCGGACCCCAGTTCGCGTAGATCAGGTATACCGCCGCTGCGAGCAGCGCGATCACTGCGACGATCGCAAGGATGGTACCGAGGATCGGCAGCAGCCCGATAGACGCGGTGCCGCCCGCCACGCCCATGGCGATCAGGCCGGCGTTGAGAATGGCAATCGGCCCCATAATTGCGGCGATGACGATCGCCGCACCCCCGAGGACGATGAAAAGCAGGGCGAGCACTGCCGCGCTAATCGCGATAGCCTTCGCCAGTACCGGGTGACGTTCGGTCCATCGCGCCAGACCGCCGGCAAGGGCCGAGGCGCGCTGCGTGATCGCATTGACCGCCGGCAGCAGCATCGAACCGAGCGACACCGACAGAACCTGCGCGTTGATCTTCAACTGCTTGGTCTGCTCGGCCGAGTCTTTCATGCGCTCGGCGAAGTCGGTGTCAGTCGTGCCCTTCGCGCCGGCCGCGGTCGCGCGGATCCGGCGATATTCCTCCATGTTCTGGATCAGCGGACGCAGACCCTGCTGCACCTGGGCGTCCTCGAAGAGGAAGCCGATCTTGCCGAGGTCGCCGCCCGTTGCCTTCTTGGTCAGTTCGGCAATCGCCTCAAGCGGCGTCTTGCCCTCGGCATACGCCTTTTTCAGCGCGTTCGGCAGATCGATGCCGAACTTCGAAAACGCCTTGATCGTGGCTGGCGAGGCGATCTTCTGGATGATGTTCGCAACGTTCGACGCCGCGGTCGACGAATCGCCTGCACCTTTGCGCGCGATCTGCAGCGCTGCGGCGAGATCAGCGACCGCACCGGTCCCCGTCTGGCCGAGCGCCTGATAGCCCGCAGTCAGCGCCGGGAAGGCACCCGCCATATCCTTAATCTCGAACGCGCCGCTCTTGCCCGCCTGCGCCATGATGTCGATGACGCGTCCGGTCTGCTCGATCGGCACCTTCAGATTGTCGTTGGCGGCAAACGCTGCGGCGGACAGATCGGCGATCTCGGCCTTGTAGGCGGTCGCGGCGCGCCCGATCGGCTTCATCATCGCGACTGCCTTGGTCGGATCGAGGCCGAAGCCTGCCAGCGTGTTGACGCCCTTTTGCAGTTCGTCCGGCATCTGGTTCGCGGCGCGCGCAGCCGCGAGTAGGTTGCGCCCCATCCGGTCAGCCCTATCGCGCCCGAGATCCGCCTTTTGGGCGATGTCGGTCATGACTGACTGATATGCCTGCGCGTCCTCGACCGCGCCCATGATCGGACGTGCGAGGGTCCGACCAGTGGCAATGCCAGCCGCGCCGCCCGCAGCGATGCCGGTCGCCATGTTCTGCGTCCGCGCGAACCCGGCGCGCGCCCTCGCAAAGCGGGTCTGGCGCTCGTCGAGGCGATCGAACTCGGCACGTTGCCGGCCCATTGTCACGGTCGTTGCGGCGATGTTGTCGCGCAGGCGCTGTTCGTGCGCGCCGAGGTTTTGCATATCGACGCCGGCCGACGTCAGCGCCGACCGCATTTTCACGAGCTGGACGCTGTGTTCCTCGCTCGCGCCGACGAGCTTGCGCTCCTTCGCCTCGGCCGCGGCGAGTGCGTTCATCATGCGCTTGGTTGGCGTTTCCGTCCGCGCGATCTCGTCGCGTAAGCCGCGGATATGGCGACGGGCATCGTCGATCTGCCCGAACATTTCGCCGCCCTTGGCTTGGCCCAGCTTGAACTCGCCGATCGCGCGTGCCTGTGCGCTCAGATCCTTCAGCCCGTGCCGCGTGATCTTAAGCGCCGCTGCCGCCTTGGCAGATCCGCCGACGATATCGCGCAAGGGCTTGGTGACCTTGTCGCTCGCCTCGAGCAGCATGCGGATCCGGAGATTGCGGTCCATGGCGTCAGCTTTCCGGGTTGTGCCGCTCGCCCGCACGCGCGCGCCAGCGCATCAGGTCGGCGATCGTCATGTCGTCCATGGCGGCGGGGGGCCAATGGAAGACGATCGCGAGATCCGCCATCGCGTCGTCGACTAGTCCGGGGAGCCCTGTTCCTTCGCTGCTTTCGGTAACAAAAAATCCTGAATTTCCATGCCGAACTGCGTCAGGTCGGCGGGATCGAGATTGTTGATCTCGGTGTCCGTCAGGGGCGGCATGGTGATGCGCGGCAGCAGCTTGGCGGTCGCGGCGACATTCATCTGCACCAGATCGGCAATGTTGAGGCCGCGTAGTTCGCCGGTGCGAGGCCGGCGGACCCTCACGCTGGCGATCTGCTGATCGCCGCGGGTGAACGGGAAGTCGAGATTGACGGTGGCGAGTTCGGTCTTGGTGTCGGTCATGCAAAATTCCGTGGATTGAAGCGGGGGTGGTCATGAAGCCCGGCGCTGGCGCCGGGGCTTCCTCACAGGATGATGTCGCGCATGTCCGCGAGACGATCGACGCCCCCGACGATGTGGATCATGTTGAGGACGTCGATCTCGATCAGCACCTCGCCGTTCCACTCGAGGCGGTAGTAGACGAGCGCCATCTTGGCCTTGAACTCGCCGCCCTCGCCGATCTTCTGCTCGCCCATGTCGATCTCTTCGTGACGACCGCGCACGGTCACCTCGACGGCATCGGACGTGCCGGCGGAATCGTTCTGATACTGGCCGGCAAAGCGCAGGAAGATCCCGCCGATCGTCGAGGCCGTGGTCTGCAGCAGGACGTCGCGCAGCGGTCCGCCGGCGGTGAACTCCATCTCCATAGCCTCCGCGCCCATGTCGAGCTTGACGGTGCCGTCCATGCCCCCGCCACGATACTCCTCGAGCTTGCGGGTCAGCTTGGGAAGCGTAACCGAGGGAACCTCGGCAAGGTAGCTACGGCCTTCGTTGAACAGGTTCATGTTCTTCAGTTTGCGGGGTAGTGCCATGGTCGGCTCCTAAGTTCGGATCTGGGAGGCGGGGGCGATCAGGCGACGGTGAAGTCGGCGAGATACGTGTCGGTGATCCGCTGGGTGAGCAGCAGGTTTTCGAGCGGCGGGACCGGCGTGAAATTATAGTCGATCGACAGCTTGCCCTGGGCGAGACTGGACGGCGGGTTCTTGTCCGCGACGAACCACGCCTTGCCGCCAATGAGCTGCCCGGCGGTGACCATGCCGGCGATCGAGATGTTGATCGTCTCGACGATGTCCTTGGCGAGGCTCGGCCGCAGCGGCTTGTCGATCGCCCACATCATGCCCGCGCCGATCGTGTCGAGCAGGACCTGCGCGGTGCGCGTGGCGGTCTCGAAGCTGAAGGGCGACGTCGGCTCGATGCAACTCCGGTTGCCCCAGAAACGGAAGCCACCGCCGGCACGGATGAGCGCGGTGACCTGCTTGTCGTTGAGGCGCGCGGCGTCGCTGTTCGCGTCCTGAACGTCGAACTGGATGTCCTTGGTGAGACCCACGACGCCCTCGACCGTCACGTTGGACAGCGATTTGTGGAAACCCTGTTCCTGATCGATGCGGGCGCGCAGGCCGAGCGCGCGGGCGACGGCGTAGCTTGTTGCGTTGGCGGCGACCCGAGTGTCGAAGGCGACAAAGTCGGGATGGATCAGCATCAGCTCGCGCGCGCCGAAGTTCGCCCGGTATGCGAGTGCCGCGGTGATGTCCGCGCCGATCGCCGCGGCATAGACGAACCCGCGCAGCTTCTGCGCGATGACGACCAGTGCGGTGGTGACCGCCATCGTATCGAGACCCGGCGCGCCAAGGATCCGCGGTTTCATGCCGAGCTGCGATTCAGCCGCGAGCAGCGCCTGCATGCCCGTCTTCGAACCGTTCACCGTGGTGCCGATGACGTTCGCGCTGGTCGTCGCAGCGTCAGCGCCAGCCGCGACGCGGACCACGACGACCGGGGCCTTCGCCTGATCGGCAATGGCGCGAAGCGTCGACGCCAGCGTGCCGGTCGTGCCGGCGACGCCGATTGCCGCCTCGAGGTCGACGACGAGGACTGGGCGATTGAGCGGGAACGCCGCATCGAGCGCTTCCGTCGCTGCACCGGCGGGCGCGGTCGCGGTCGCAACCAGCCCGATTACCGCGGTTGCAGTCAGGACGAGCGAACGTGCGCCCTCGGTCAGTTCGGTGATGGTGATGCCGTGCATGGTGGCTCCTTCAGGCGTAAACAGTGATGCTGCTGCTCGGCAGCGGGACGGTGAGACGGGCGCGGGCTTTCGAACCGGTGACGTCGGTGCGCTGGCAATCGAGGACCGCGGCGAACGCGGCGGGGCCGGTCTGCTGAATCGCCACGGCCGATAGTTTGACGCGCGGTTCCCAGCGCTGGATCGCCAGCACGGTTGCCGCCATCAGGCGCATGCGACCGAGCGCGTTCATCGGCTGGTCGACCAGCTCGGGAAGCAGTGAGCCGTAATCGCGCCGGCCGACGCGTGTGCCGATCGGCGTCGAGAGGATATCGCCGATCGACTGACGAATGTGCGCGACACCATCGAGCAGCTTGCCGGTCGCAACGCTCATGCCGTTCATTGCGGCGTGCCCGAGACACCGCCGCCCGTCTGGACGCCGAGGTGCTTATGGCTCTTGAGGCTCTTGCCACCGCCGACCACGTCGTCGCTGGCGGTGGCCTTGCCGGTGATGTCGACATCGCCAGTGACCGTCACTGGTCCGATAATCTTGACGGGGCCGGCGATGGTCACGCCGGCCGGCGCATCGATCTGCACCCTCCCACCGGCAGGGAGCTGCGCGACGAGCAAGTGCGCCGTCGCGTCATAGGAGACGATCGCCCCGTCGCCGAAACGGATCAGGTCGATGTCGTCGCTCGACGGTGCGGGCATGGCGTCGGAGAACAGGCCGAGGATCGCGACACCGCCATCGGTGTCGCCCTCGGGGCAGATCAGGAGGCATTGCTCGCCGACCGTGGGTGGCGACCAGATCCGGGTGTTGCCGGCACGCTGCACGATCCAGCAGACATCGCCGGTGACGATCTCACCTACGCGCACGCGGCACGTCGCATCGGCAAGATCGACGGACTCGATCGTGCCGATGCGGACGATGTTGCCGATAATACGGCGGGGATCAGGGAGCGCGTGCATGACGCGGGACATTGGCGCGGCGATCTGGCCTGCGCGCGGTCGGGCGGGTGTGGAATGTGATCCCACACCCGAAGGGGTCAGTCAGCGGCGGTCGGCTCCGGATCATTGGCGATAACACCGAGGCCGATCTTCACCGCCACGCCGCGGCCGACTTCGTCGATGCGGGCAGCGGTCGCGACCGGATCATACGCGCCGGATTTTTCGTAGCATGCGTTCACGCTGCGCTGGTGGACGACGTCGCCGCTGGCAAATGTAGCGGAGACGGTGCGGGAGGCGGCGTCATGCTCGCCAATCGTGATGTTCATCGCTTATCCTTTCGGTAGGGTGGGAGAATGGCGGGTCAGCCGTGCTGGACGTCGATCCACGCGCGACCGTCACGCACCGCCCAGACCTTGCCGAGACGCTTGCGATACTGGGCGAATGTGATCTTGGCGGACGGGATGGCGACAGCCTTGATCCCGCCGCCCTCCTCCGTCGCCACGACGTAATCGCCGACCGCAAACGGGCCACTGACCGCGACCGGAACCTGCCCGCAGAACGCGATCCGATCGACGTTGGCACGTGCCGCCTCAAGGGCTTCCTCGAATGCAGCCAGCTCCGCGACATAGGCATCATAGGCGAACGCCAAGTCGTCTGCAGTCCCGTCGGTCGGCGCGGTCGGGCGTTCGCCCAGATGTGCGCCATAGGTGTCGTTGCCGACGAAGCCCGGCTGGTCCGACTTCACGACGAAGCTCAGCGCCTGCGACCAGCTCGTCACCAGTTCGCCGTTCGCGTCGATGCCGCACACGTCGCCGGCAGCGATCGGGCAGCAGCCTTCTGCCTTCTGCATATACTCGGCATAATCCGCGCCGCTGGCATTGATCGTGCCGGCCGCGTTGATCGACCGCCCGGTGCTGTTGTTCTTTGAGAGGAAGAAGGCTGACGGGGCTGCGCTCTGCCCCGATTCGGTTGCGATGTTGAAGGTGGCGATATAGCCGTTCGGCCCTAGGAAGCCGGTGTGCTGCGCGTTCTCCGCACCGCCCTTGGCGAGGACGTGCGCGGTACCGCTGAAAACGCCGACTAGCAGGTTGCCGTCGCCGTCGCCGGTCACGCTGCCGATCGTGCCCGAGGGCGCGCTGATCGGAGCGGTGAATGCAGCTCCTGCGAGCAGTGCGAACTCGTTGCCTTGCCGACCGTCGAGCATATCCGCGTCCAGGCCCGACCCGGCACCGTCAACTGTCAGCATACGAGAGATGACGTTCGCGCCGGTGAACGTCGACGCGTCCATCGCCGTATAGCCGAGGCGAGCCGTGATGTCCGTGTACCAGGTGCCTTGCTGGCCATCGAGCAGATCCGCATCGAGCCCGGACCCCGCGCCGTCGTTCGCCGTAGTCCACAGCATCGACCCGTTGAACGCGATCGTCGTCGGCGTGACGCGCAACCGTAGCTGACCGAACCCGAACTGCCCTTGGTAAATGCTGAAGGCATTGTCAGCGGACGACCCCATGTACCAGTTGAGCGATACGTTGGCATCGGACGCCTCGCCGAACTGCATGAAGCCGTAACCGTTCGTGCCGTCCGAGATCCGCAAGCCCGCTGCCAGCCCCTCGTGTCGGATGCCGACCGGACCCGCGAAGTTGTCGCCGGCTCGCAAAACGAAGTCGGTGGCGTGACGACCATCGAGCAGATCCGCGTCGAGTCCTGATCCCGCGCCATCGACCGACAGCAGGCGGGACAGGACATTTGCCGCAGTAAAGATCGCCGCCATGTTCTTCGGGGTGAGCGCGCGGACAGCGTCGGTCAGCGCGGTGGCTTCGGCATCGGTCGCCAGCTCGATCACACCGGCCGTCGTGGTGGTAGCGGGCGGGTTGAGGAAGTTCGCATTACCGAACGTAATCTGGCTGGCGGCGACGTCGAGCAACGTCGCGTCGATCGCGAGCAGTAGCAGTGCGCCGGCCGACTTTTCGATGATCGGCGCGGCCTGCCCATAAGAAGCGAACAGCGTGCCGTCTGTAAGGTACAACGCAAAGCTGCGCACCGTGTAGGTATCGGCGCTTTCGTCTCGCACGACCAGATGAATAACATCGGCCGCGACACCCGCACCCGAGATTGTCTCGATCCGCTTTACCTCGTCCGGCAGCGCGGCGGTGTTTGCCGCGGCGACGATCGCGGTGGGGGTGACACCAACGGATGCAATCCGCACGGCGTTAGTGCCGTCGCGGGCGGCGTTGACGAGCGCGGCGCGGCCGGCGTCGGTGATGCGTAGAACGATCGACATGATCTCTCCGAGTCAGGCCGCGGGTGCGGTCATGGTGAGGCGGGCGAAAACGGCAGGACGCGCGGCTGCAACGGGCACGATGCCGGCGGTGGCGTTGAGCGCTTGGCTAAAGGTGAAGTGCGAGCGCACCGGTTTGGTGCGGTAGACCTCGGCGATCACAGCATCGACGAACGCGGCATCGACAGGCGCACCGCTCCGGTCGGTGATGTTGAGCAGCAGATTGAACGTGTGCGGGTCGCCGGGCGGCGTCATCTGCCACCATTCGCGCACGGCAACGGATCCACCGAAGGACTCGACGACGTCGCGGACCGACGAGGCTGTGCCTTTGCGACGCTGGATCGGCAGCGCTTGGCGCACGCGTGCACGTTTGATCGCTTCCGACCAGTCACTCGACCACGTGTCGATCGACAGGCCCCATGCGAGATAGGGCAGCAGCTCGACCGGGCACGTGTCGGGGTTCCAGAGCGACCGCAGCGGCACCGGCACGCCCGCCAGTTGCGCCATGCTCGCCTCGATCGCGCGCTCAAGCGCGGTGGCGTTAGGTGGGAGTAGCGTCACTCGCCCAGCCCGGCATGCACGACGTTCGTCCCTGTGCACCATCCGGCCTGCGTTCGATCGAGAACGACGTCGGCCGCGGGGCTAGTCAGGACGACGTTCTGCACGCCCTCGACATGGAGCGCCGCAAAGATGCCCGAGCGGGTGATGTCGCGACCGAGGCGGTGCGAGTTGGCGATGTAGGCGGCGAGACGTGCCCGCGCTTCGGCGATGACGATTGAGCCATCAGGGCCGGCGAACGTCCTGATCTCCGCCTCGACCGCATACTGGACGATCTCCGCCGACTGAATCGTGACATAGTCGGTTAGCGGGCGGCGGGTCTCGGCAGAGACGTAGGCAAGAACTGCGGCGAGCAGCTCTGCGGAAGCGATGCCGGTACCGGCGCGCGCAAGGATAGTCAGACGGACTTCGCCGATGGTCGGACTCGTCGCGCTGGCGTCGAGAACGTCCGACGAGGCCGACAGCGAATGGAAAATGTACGCGCCTTCCGGCCCCGCGACCGAATAGCCCTCCGGTGCCAGGACGAAACGTCGGCGAAAATCCTCGTCGCTTTCGAAAACTGCCACAGCACCGATCTGTTCGTTGGCCGGTGTGATGACAAGCCGAGCCACGCCCATGAGCGCCGCGAGGTTATCGAGGTCCGCACCTATGGCGTAAGCCGGCATGACCGCCCGCGCCGCATCGTTCACGCGGGCGCGTAGAAGCATCTCGCGGTAGGCTGCGACCTGCAGCAGTTTGACGGCGGGATCAGATTCGACCGTGGCGTCGAAGTCGGGAACCAGTGCAACGAACTGCGCCAGCATCTGACCATAGATGGTATCGAAATCGAGGGTCTCGACGATCGTCGGCGCTGGCAGGCGCGATAGATCGACGGCGGTGAAGGTGGACGGCTCGGCCATTGGGCCATGTCGTCGGTCAGGTCACCGGTGCGCCATCCCGCTCGGGTGTGAGACAAGATTTCACACATTTAACAGGATGGCCGGCTTCGGAGGCGGCGTGGCTCGTACAGGCTGATAATCTGTCCGCAGCCAACGGCATCAGACCTCAAAGAAAAAAAATCAGGTCACAGCCCTTTTGGGATACGGAGGGGAGCCTCTGTGCGCAACTCAGGCGATGATCTTGGCAATGTATTCGAATCTAAGTGTGCGGGTGTGACTTCCCCCGCACTGGGTGTTTGCTTCTTTATTGCGCCTCGCGTGCGGCCGCTGAGCAATTTTCGAACGGGGCGATCATAGTACCGCTCGACTGCAGGACCGAGCAGGACGAGAAATATCACAGCGACACACAATGCGACAAGCGGGGGTAAAGATAGACGGTCCGCGAATGTCTGTACGAACGCCAACACCGGTCGGTGTATTGCGTAAATCGGAAATGATATCAGACCAAGATACTCAAAGGTCTTGACTGATTTTGGCCCCGGCTCTGTAGCCGATGCAAACATGACAATCAGCGGACTGATAGCGAAGACAAATACGATGTTTCCGGCGGCATTGATGGGAATGAGCATCGGGATAACCAGCATTCCGAAAATCAAAATCTTCGGAACCTTGGGCCCTGTGACCTTCGACCTGTAGAGTAGTAGACCTGCTGAAAATGAAAACATGGTACGCGGAATGGCAACGAGTGAGTCAGCAGCCAATGCCCCGAAGTCGCCGGTGCCTTCTAGAATGATAGCGAACGCAAAAACCGATCCGCTCGCCACCATGATTGTAGCAAGAACAGGGGCTTTGAGGTGCCTAAAGAATATCGCATATAGAGCGTTGACAGCAAGCTCGTAGAACAGCGACCACGACGGTATGTTGAATGCAAATATATTCCCGTCACGTTGCGCAAAAGGAAATGGCATAAAGACAAAAGCGGCACATGCGGCAGCTAGTATCGTCGGTAAGGAGATCGCTCCGGGGTTATGTGTCGCGACAAGTCCCAACTCATACAGCAAGCCAGCTACAAAGCCCGCGAAATACAATGGGTAAAATCTGATAAAGCGCTGCCAAATGAAATGCGTCGCGGACAGCTGCGTCGTGAGACGCGTGTCGTAAGCGTGTGCAATCACGAAACCGCTGAGTAAGAAAAAGAAATCAACCGCAAGGTAGCCGCTTGGGATCGCGCTCCAACCCAGCAAACGTTTAGCGTGAAAGACGACGACAGCTAAGGCGGCTACACCCCGTAGCGCATCGAGCGTTTTGTATGCGTGCTTCATTCCCCGGCCCCCACCAGAATTTCGCTGGTCTATAGCGGCAATGATCCGGTTGAGAAGTCTTTCAAAGATCAAAGTCCCAAAATGATGCTTCTGCCAGTATTGTAAAAAAATAACTTAAAGCGTCAATTGGGCAAAGACGATGTTGAGCATCGCCTGACGCTCCGCTTCAGTGTCGCCGAGAAGCACTCGGCGCGCATAGCGTACCGGCTTTCGCCCCTTGGACGGGACATCATCAAGCCCTTGCTGGTGAACGCGCGCGATTTGCGCAGCTCGCCCGCTGAAGCCGACCCATGCTTCGATGTCCGACGATCCGGCCTGCAAATTCGAGGCGTTGCGGAGTTTGCGGAACATCGCTTTGCGCTTGATCGTGCCCTTTCGGCGCAGCCGCCCGGTGGGCTGCGCCTTGCGCGCCGCATAGGGCTGACCGTCAGGATCCTGCTGCCGAGCGATACGGGCCGATTGGCTGCGCTGAAGCGTCCGCGCCATCAGGCGCAGGATTTTGCGACGCTCGCCTGAATCGACGCGGCGCAACAGCGCACCGGCGAACTGCTCGATCTGGGCGAGATCGTCGCTCATGCGTTGGGCACGAATGCGGGGTCGGACGTCTGCGCGACCAGCTGATCGCGCATGAACAGCTGCCAGAGGTTCACGCAGCACACGCCGGGAAACTCGTCGAGGTCACGCGGCTCTTCGAGGTGGTCCGCATCGAACCCGCCGCCCTCTTTTGGGGTGACGCGGACCGCCTCGGTCAGTTCGATGCTGATCGAGACGTCGGCGCTATCGGCGTCGAGCAGTTCGGATTCGAACGTGAAAGGCTCGGGGTCGGTCCCCTCGAGCCGGTCGGGTTGATGCTCAGCAAGCCATGCAAGGAGCGGTACCATCAGATCGTCGACCGCCCCGGCATAGTCTTCCACGACGATGTTCAACGTGTACCGGTACTCAAGCGACAGTGTTCCGCCTGCCCGCGCAGCAATCCGCCCTTTGTCGACGAACAAAGATAATTTCGCTGGATCGGCCGCGAGTGTCGGGACGAACCGCTGCAACATTTTCTTCAAACTGTCCGGCTTCTTCACGGCGCAATCCTCTTGACCGACGTCATTGTGTTCATTGTTGCAAACCCGGTTGTGGCTTGCGAAGGCGTGTCAGACGGCGCTGAAACGCGCAGTAATCGCGGGGGCGAAGCAGTGTTCAATTGGTTGGCGGCAATTTGGCGATCGGCACTAAAGCTACTCCGGCAGATCGACCCCCTACCTCCGCTTGCGCAGCACGCTCGAACGCATTTTCGAGATGGCGGAATGTGTCATTTCTGCGGTGAGACGGCGCTACCCGACCAGACAGAATGTACGAATTGCTGGTCGGGGCGGCACGTCTGACGGTTAGTATCCGACACATTCCCAATCGGCGCGCATCCGAACGCTCTTCACGCTGAACGTCGAGAAAGCTTCGGCAGCGAGCACCTGGCCGTCCGCCTGAATGTTGACGCGCAGCGGCGTCATCGGCTGGTTGGCCCCGTCGAAAAGCTGGATCGTCGCGTTCCAGACCTGAATGCGGGGCCGATGCGTCGAGTTGATGGCAAAGAGGAACTGGCCCTGTGCGATCGACAATCCCGCATGGTTTAGCCGCCCCTCGAGGTAGACGTGGCTCGCAATACGCTTCGTCGACATATTTTCGAGGTTACCCGGCGCGACCGATCCGGGCTGCGTAAAGCCGCTGGTGCCCGGCGTGACATCGCGACGGACGCTCGCATTTCGGTAGACCGACGGAACGAGGTACTCGAACAAGATTTGCGCGAGAATGTCGTTGTGCGCGTTGATGGGGTGGAGACGATTGTCCGTGAGCCATGTGTTCACCCCGACACTACCGGCCGCGAAATCGACGGTCGCCTCGGGAAGCCGCGCGCCGAGGTCGAAGAACGCGCAGCCGTATGCCTTGGCTGCTGCGGCGACGATCGGGCGGGAATATGCCTTGAAAAGCATGTCGCGCTTCCACGTCGTGCCGGCGTTGACGGTGCCGTCCGCCTGCGCAGAGGACGTGCACAGCACGACGGCGCAACGCCCCGGCGATCCGTTCGCAGAGCCGCGGATCGCGGTCATCATCGCGTCCAGATCCGCCGCGAAGGACTGCGGCGAACCGCCAGCGTCGATCGCGGGCGTGTTCGTGCCGTCCCAGTTGCTGATAATGAGATCATGGCCGGCTGCGATGACCGCATCGAGCGCCTTGCCATTCGATGCATAGGGTCCGGTCTTGTTGACGAACTGCTTCAGAGTAGTGTTGCCGACCCCGTAGTTCACGACCGTGACGTTCGGCAGCTGCGCAAGCAACGCCTGCAGGATCGGGCCGCGATAGCTTTCGGTGTTGCTGTCGCCGATCATACCGACCGTCATTGCCGCGCCCGCCTTCAGGCCATTGAGCCAGCGGAACAGCCAAGCGAGGCCGAATTCCAAACGCGCCGGATCCATGCCGGCTGCGTTGGGAACCATCGTCCCCGGGCCATTGCCGAGCGAACCGACGAGCGCCGACGCTACCTGCACCGGCACGACCGAGGCTGCCGAGTTAGCTGCCGCCAGCTCCAGCTTTTGTGTGTCGTTCATCTGCGAAAGAATGGTCATGCTGCCAACTCCAAATAGGCACCGTCCGAAAACTGGAGCGGTTCAAGATTGCTGAAAGCCAACGCCAGCGTCGGCGTCGGTGTCGGTGTTGGGGTGGCCGTATCGTCATTGAGGATCGTGCCGGTCGCACTCATGGCGGCACTGTTGCCGTATCCGGCCGGGGCGGTGAGCGAGACGGTGAACGTCTCGTCTGACTCCACCGTCGTATCCCCGCTGACACTGACCGTGAAACTGCCCGTTGCGGCACCATCGGCGAACGCAACCGTGCCGCCAGCCGGATAGACTCCGCCGGCGAAATCGTCCGCCGAGGTAGCTCCTGCGGCGAATTGCCAAGGCACTCCGATGGCGCCAACCGGCGCGGATCGAGTTACCGTGTAGATATAGCTCGTCGCGCCGCTGTTGCCTTCGCTCTTGCTCTGCGCGGCCGAGATCGAGACGGTCGGCATCGGAACCGGCACGACGGCGGAAGCTGTGCCGATGAGCGTGACGGGATACTCGATAGCGACCTCGCCATCGTTTTCCCTGATCATCGCCCTTTGTGTGACGCCATCGCCCAGCGCCGCGGTAGCGCTGATCGCTCCCGATGCGGCGTCGAGTGTCAGGTTTGCATTCGTGCCGTTGACAAGTGCCAGCTCGCTGGCGCTACCGAGCAAGCGGGACAGGGTGAAAACGACACCGGTGGCCGTCGCAAGAACCATCGCCAGTTTTGCGACTGGACGGATCTGCGACGACACCGGCGCTCGAGGTGAACCGAGGTCGGCGTATTCGGTGACGACGTAGCGGGTACCGGCCAATGTCTTATCCCTTGGGCGACGGGCACGCGGCTGGCGTGTTCCAGTTGATGAGACGATCGAGGTGATCGGCGTTGGCGGCAAAGGATCGTGCGAGCCGGATGATTCCGGCGCGGATCCGCGTCGGGATCTGCGCGATCAGTGCCGGATCCTCGGGCAGGCCCTCGGGCCGGTTAGCGCACCGCAATAGCTCCGCAGGCGGCGTGTCCTTCACCTTAACCACGATCGGCGTCGAGACGACGGCGGGCGGGGCCTCAGCGTGCCGCGCGCAGGCCGGCAACGCCGTTAACAGCGCGAAACCAATCGCTATCGACAAGATTCGTCCGTTCGGCTTGTGCATCTGCCATCTCCATTCGTTGTGCGGCCGAGCTTGCTGCCTCAGCGGCAGCGCGCGCGGCGCGGGTGTCGTCGTTCTGTCGGGCGTCATGATCGGCCATCGCCTGGGCGAGCGTCGCCGCGGCGAGTTGGTCGCTATCGCCCTTGAACTTCACGAGGCCGGCGACCGCCTGCGCGCACCGAACACCGCGTGCCGTTGTGCCAACCGCGGCGAAGTCAGCACCCGAGCCGGCGCAGATCAGTTCGGCACGGTGCCGCAGATCGTCACGGTCGGCGCTGACCTGGCGGTACTGGACGTACAGCCAGCAACCGACCGCCGCGACGGCGAGCAGGACGAGGAAGAACGCTTCGGCCTTCACCTTAGCGAAGAGGGTGCGGATCATCGGGGCAGCTCCTTCAGGCAGATCTCGCGCTCGCGCGCGCGGCGGGCGACCAAGCCGGGCAGAACGCGACCGCCGGCAAACCGGTAACGGGGAAAGAAATCGCAGCCCGCACGCCATTGGCCGGCGTTCCAAAATCGCGCGATGCTCGACTTACAGACCATTGAGACGCCGACGTTGTAGGCGAGCGATACGATTGCGATCGCTTGGTTCGTCCGTCCGTAGACGTTGGGGATGCACTTGATGACACCCTCGGCGTGCAGGATCAGCTCGCGCTCGAGCATCGTCGTGCATTGCGCCTCGGTGTAGGTTTGCCCGAGCTTGATATGCTTCACCGCGATCCCGTCGCACGCGGTCGCAACGCCGACCGCGTCGAGGTACGCCTTCAGATACTGCTTACCCGAGATATGCTTGACGACGATCGTACCGGTCGGGGCGACCGTCGCCGCTACTTTGCGGCCGCTCTCTTCGGCTGGGACCATCGTGAACAGCGCCAGCGCTGCGGCGACGCTACCGAGTACGCCAGCGAGCGTCTTGGTGGGGACCTTGCCCTTCATGGGCACCGACGATCCCTTGTCAGGCTGTGGCATTACTTGGGGTCCTTTCGCGGGATGAGCGCAAGCAGGCGCTCGCTAAGCTTGCCTGGGAGTTCGGCGAGGACGGCGCTGCAGCCGGCGATGAAACCGGGCGCGCCCTTGAAGGCGACCATCGCAACGAGGAAGCCGATCGCCTGCGATACGAACGGGTGCATGCCGAACAGCGCGCCGGCCGCGTTGGTGACGAAGTAGCTGACGACGATCCCGACCCAGACCTGCGCAACACGCTGGCCCCAAGTCAGGCCGGTCTCGACCAGCAGGCTGACGATCGACCCGAGGCCGGCGGGGATCAGGCTGACGACGAACGCCAACAGCCAAGTCCCGAAGTCGTGGAGTAGATCCTTCATACGGTCAGTCCCAAAGCTGGATGAGCGGGAGCGTGCGGGGCGCGGGCGTCATGCTGACGGGCATCGCCACGGTCGCACCGAGCGGCAGGATTGCGCCGATGTCGGCGACACCGGGGTTGAGCGCGAGAACGCGGCCGATGTCGGCCGCGCCGAGCCCGCGTTCGCGCCAGATCAGTTCGTCGAGCGTGTCACCCTGCTTTGCCGTGAGAACATCGGCCATCAGATCAGCTCCGCGCGCACGCGGGCGCGGCCGAGCATGTCGCGGACGGCGTGGATCCCGTCGCGGCGCAGATCGACGATCGACGGCTCGACCGCATCAGCATCGCGCTGCCCCTGCGCGGTCAGGTCGGTGTCGCGGTACGTCTCGACCAGTTCGGCCTTTGCATAGGCACCGATCGCGCGGGTGTAGAGCAGGACGAGGCGGCTCGTTTCGCCAAGCTTCGGCGATGGCACCGCGGCGAGATTGGCGTGGCCGGCGAGCAGATGCGCGACCTGCCATGCCGCGAGCTGGTTGCCGACGGTGATGATCGCGCCGGTCACCGCAAGCGCCAGCCGCTCGGGCGTGACCACGTCGCGGATACGACGCGCGGCGCGCAGTGCAGTCGCGTCGATGTCGGGAAACCAGCCGTCGTTGGGGATCAATACGACGCCCGAGACGACCGGTGCGGGGGTGAGCGAGGGGGAACAGCCGAACCCACTCATGCGAGGAGGATCCGGCCGGTACCGACCGAGCCGATCACGAAGAGCGCGAGGCCTACGACAATTACTGCCAGGCAGAACAGCACGCTCGCGCGTCCCAGCATGAGCAGGATCACGACCCCTGCCAGCACCAGCCATACGCCGAGCCCGAGGCTCAGCAGTGGCAGCGCGGAGGTGACGATCGTGGCGAGCATGGCGGCGGATCCTTGAAAAATCTCGGGGGTGGGGATCAGGATCGGTCGATGGCCCTCAGCGCTGACGCGCCCTCCCATCCCGCGTGATCCGCCCCCGAGCGCCGGGGGCGAGCTTAGGAGCCGGTGGAACCGGCGGTATCTGGTGTGGCGTCTGGCGCGGCTGACTCGGCGCGCTTGGTGATGACCTTTTCGAGCCGCTTGATCTGACCAGCGACGCCGACCCGGTCATGTAGCCGGACGGCTTCACGAAGCGGCGCGAGTGCGCGAACGGCGGCAACGACGAACTCGGGCTTGGTCGGATCAAGATCCTCGGCCGTGCGCGCGAGTTCGGTGCCGATCGCCTTCTGCAGCTTGGCGCGAACCTGATCGTGCATATCCGCGTCGGCGGTCAGTTCCTCGACATGCTCGAGGACCTCGAGCGGGAACGCCTGCTTTGCGGTCTGCGCGCGGATCGCGGCGTCGGCGATTTCCTCGACGATCAGCGCCGGGGCAGACCGTTCGTAGCGCGACGGCAGCGGCACGTCATAGGCAACGACGTGGTCGGCGAGTTTGAGCGCCCGCGCGTAATCGCCGGTATCGATCAGCCAGACCATGATGGTCGGCAAGACGTCCTCGGCAACACCGACGCCGGCATTGCGCCCGCCCTCGAGCAAACCGGCAACCCAGTCGGCATAGGCGGGCAACAGCTCGCGCTTGGTCTCGATCTTGCGCTGGATCGACTGAATCTCTTTCAGGCGGCGCAGATCGTGCTGCAGCCGCATCGCGATTGATGCGGCTGCGCGTTCGGCGGGGGTGCCGGCGTCGGATGCCGACGCCGTAGGGGATAACCCGCTCTCTGTGACGGGAGCAGATGCCATCTGGGATGCAAGGATACGATCCCGATGTTTGCGAGCGAGGCTCATGGCATGTCCTGTGGAGAGCGGGCTAACTGGTGGGGCGGAAGCCGGGCCGATCAGGCCGGCTTTTTGCCCATGACGATGTTCTCGACGAGCGCGACCTTGCCCATGTCCTCGATCACGAAAGCCTGATTGACGCTCTCGTAATTCTCAATCTGGTCGCGCTTGGCGTTGTCCTCGATCTTGCGACGCTCGCTGCCGATCTGCTCATAGACCGACAGGTTCGCGAGCGTGGTGATCAGCAGCGCGTTCTTGGGGAACTTCGGCACGCGGACCGCCTGCAGCCCACCGAGCTTCTTGTCGGAGAGCAGGACGTCGCGGGCGAGCTGTTCGGTGGCCTTGTCGCCGGACGAATTGACGATCGAGAAATACTTGTCGTGAACGAGGTCGCGACCGACGATGACGACCAGATCGGTGTCGTCGCGGTAGTTCTCGTCGAGCAGCTCGATCGCATCGTAAATCAGCGCGTCGACGTTGACGTAATCGACGTCCTTGCCGACCTCACCGGCACCGACATAGATCGCGCCGGCAACCGTCACGACGTTGTTCACGCGGGTTGCGGGCTTGAGATCGCCCTCGGCCAGCACGCGGGCGGGCGCGTCGAGGCGGATGTGCTGCAGCCAGCCGATGTTGACGTCCTGCAACAGCGGGTACGTGTTCGGGTCGGTCTCGACCGCGACCTTCACGCCGTTGAAGCCGATCGTGATGATGTCGAGCGCCTTCGCCTTGACGATCGCGTCGCGCAGCAGGATCTGGAAGTTCGGCTGGTGAGCCCACGCATCGAGCGTTTCGTACCGAACGAGCGTATCGAAGTCGGTCTTCTCGCAACGGTAGCGCGTCTCGTCGAGATCGCCGGGATAGCGCGGCTGGCGATCGTGAACGCGCGTATCGGTGCGGCTGGCGATCGTGCCCTTCACACCGACGCCGACCTTGTCGCCTTCCTGCGCGACGACCGGGATGATGTTGATCGACGTCAGGAAGGCGCTCGACTGCTGGATCTTGCCGCGCAGCGTCTGGGCGACGGCAGGCGCGACCGTGAACGATCGGCTGGGATCCTCGATGCCGTTCAGCTTGCCGATCTGCAGCGTGAAGGCGTTATATTTGAGACGGGTTTCGTTGCGCATGGGGGCGGCTCCTGGGCGAATGTCGGTCGGGTCGAAGGGATGGCTGCGGGTCAGCAGTCCGTGGCCGGCTCACCGCTGCCGCCATTGGCGGGCGTGCGGCTGAAACCCTGTTCGGACGTGGCTTCGAGCTTCGCCTGCAGCGTCGCGAACTCGCCCTGCAGCGACGTCTGCGCGTCCGTGATCGGCTTGAGCGCAGCGGCGAGCGTGGTCGCCATCGTGTCGCCCATGGCGACCGCAAAGGTGGCGAGATCGTTGTCGTTCGCCGGCTTCTGCTTCGGCTCGGTCTTCGGCTTCTCAGGCTCGCTGGCCTTGAACATGGCGGCGACACCGGCAAAGCCAGCCTTGATCGCGTCGGCGATACCGGTCGGCTCGACCGGCTTGGCTTCGAACTCCAGCGTGACTGCATCAGGCGATGCGGCGAACACGGTGCCGGGTGCGGTGCGCGAGAATTGTAGACGCTGCGTGCCGATCGACGCGGGCGTGTCGGTGAAGGCGAGACCGATCAGGCCGATCTTGTCGGTGCCGGCATAGCTCGGAGTCAGTTCGACCGAGGGGTATGGTTTCTGGTCGGCGTTGGCGAGCGCGACGAGCTGATCGTTGGCATCGACCTGGCAGTAGAGCGCCTTGCGCTTCTCGACCTTCCCGCCGATCGTGAACTCGTCGTTCTGCACCTTCACGGCGACGACATCCCCGTAACCGTTGAACGGAGGCTCGGGGCTGTAGCCCGACAGATGCTCGATATTGATGCGCGGGCTGTAGGTCTCGGCGTTGAACGTCGAGAAGACCTCGTCAATCATCTCGTCGGTGATGACGCGCCCGTCGCTGATCGTCGCGCCGGATACGAATGCGCGGAAGAACTTGCTCTTGGTGCCCATGGCGGTCGGTCCCTCGGGGTTCGAAATCGGTGGGCCGCGTCAGGCGGCATCTGGAAGCCGCAAAGGGACCGAAACCGCCGCCTCTCTCAAGCGTGCGCAGGTGTGGGATCGCATTCCACACCCTAGACACGGTGCGGACGGCACCAATCGCGCGGCAAGGTCCGCCGCGACATGGACAAGCTCCCCGCAGATACCGGCATGCCGTTGCCGTCCTCGACGTTCCCGATTCCCGTGGACGTGCGTCGACAGGCGCGCAGCCTGTACTGGCAGCGCTGGGGGATCCCGCAGATCGCGGAGGAACTGCACCTAAATCCGAAGACGG
>JAJNQF010000035.1 GCA_021154945.1 Sphingomonas sp. | reverse complement strand
GGCCAGCCGCTGATCGCCTCGCTGGGCCCGAACGGCAACATCGAGCTGACCGACACTGCCGGGATCAAGTCGGACGTCGATACGGCCGACATCAAGGAAACGAACGGTGTCGTCCACCTGACCAACGGCATGAGCGTTCCGAAGCTCGGCTAATGTGATTGCGGGCCGCGAACTCCTCAGCGAGCGCGGCCCGCTTCTTGTTTCCCCGCGAAGGCTGGGGTCCAGTCTGAGCTCCCGCCTTCGCGGGAGAACAAACTCTGAATTAGCTCGTCGACTTGTCCCACCGAGCGGCAGCGGCATGGTCGCCATCGCGCGCTTCGACCCAGCTAGCTTCGACCCCGCGCGTTTCGCGTTTCCAGAACGGCGCATCGGTCTTCAGCCGATCAATCAAATACGCACAGGCCTCCAGCGCCGCGCCACGATGCGCCGCCGTTGCTGCAACGAACACGATCCGCTCGCCCGGCTGCATCGGCCCGACCCGGTGGACGATGATCGCCGCGCTCAGCCCCCAGCGTTCGATCGCGCCCTCGGCGACCTTCAGCAACGCCGCTTCGGTTGCGCCGGGATAATGTTCGAGTTCTAGCGTACCTACGCCATCGTCAGCGCGCACCAGCCCGGTAAAGGTCGCCACCGCCCCGGCCCCGGCCGCTTCGGCGCGCGTCATCTCCGCCGCGATATCGATCGTCGACTGCTGGACCGAGATATGGATCATCCGCCGGTCACCGGTGGGAAGATCGCGATCTCCTGCGCCCGACCGATCGGCGTATCCAGCGGCACGAACTCCTGATCGACCGCCGCGCGCAACCGCGAGCGATTCTCGAACGCTTCGGCGTGGCCGGCACTGGTTTCCGCCAGCCAGTCGACCAAGTCGGCGACCGTCGCGATGCTCGCGGGCGGCTCGACCATCTCCTCGCCCGTGCCGATACGCTCGCGCACCCAGGCGAAATACACCATCCGTATCTTCGCCATCGTCAGTCCATGTGCTTCAGGCCGACGCGGAGATAATCCCACCCGGTCAATACGGTAAGGACGGCCGCGCCCCACAAGGCGACGATGCCGACATTATGCACCCAGACCATCTCGGGCACCGCGCCGCCGAGGATGATGCCGCCGAGCGACACGAGTTGCAGCGTCGTCTTCCACTTCGCGAGCTGCGATACGGGAACGGACACCTGCACCTGCGCCAGGAATTCTCGCAGCCCCGACACCGCGATCTCGCGCAGCAGGATCACCAGCGCGGCGATTACATGGACGCCAGGAATATCGCGCGTGCCGACCAGGATCAGGATCACCGCGGCGACCATGATCTTGTCGGCGATCGGATCGAGGAAGATCCCCAATCGCGACACCGCGCCGCTCGACCGCGCCAGATAGCCGTCGAAATAATCGGTGATGCCCATCAGGCAGTACAGCACGAAGGCGATGCCGTAGCCTGCCTCCCAGTCGGGCCACCACAGGAACCAGACCAGCAGGGGCACCGCGACGATCCGCGACAATGTCAGGAGGTTAGGCAAGCTCAGCACCCATCACCTCTATACCGGTCGGCCGCGCGGCGAAACCGGTTTAAACGTTGGCGTGAGCATGACGCTGGGCTAAGGGTTTGCGGTATTTTCGCAACGATCAGGGCTATTTCCCGTCATGCTCAATGCCCTCGGGTTGCTGAAGCAACGTCGCTTCCTGCCCCTGTTCACCACGCAGTTTCTCGGCGCGTTCAACGATAATCTGTTCAAGACTTCGATGGTCCTGTTCGCCACCTATGCGGTCTTCAACGACCCGAAGATGGAGGCGAACTTCAACGCGCTGGCGACGGGACTCGGCATCCTGCCGTTCTTCCTGCTGTCCGCGCTCGCCGGGCAATTGGCGGACAGTCACGACAAGGCGCGGATCATCCGGATCGTGAAGACGGTCGAGATCGGCATCATGATCCTCGGCGCGACCGGACTGATGGTCGCGCGCGCCGGGCATCCGTCGCTGGGGATCGGGCTGATGCTCGGCGCGGTGCTGTGCCTGGGCGTCCACTCAACGTTCTTCGGCCCGATAAAATACGCGATCCTGCCGCAGCATCTGAAGCCCTGCGATGTGCTCGGCGGTACCGGGCTGGTCGAGGCGGGGACGTATCTCGCGATCCTGCTTGGCACCGTCACCGCGGGCTGGATCCCGATCGAGGGTGCCGCCGCCGGCGTCTTGATCGTCGCGCTGGTCGGCTGGTTCGCGGGGCGGCAGGTGCCTCCCGCTCCGCGCGAAGGGCCGCCACTGAAGCTCGACTACAACCCGTTCACGGCGTCGTGGCGACTGATCAGCGCGACGCTGCACATTCCGCGGCTGTTCCTCGCGATCGTCGCGATCAGCTTTTTCTGGACGATCGGCGCGGTGCTGATCATCGTCTTTCCGCCGCTGGTGAAGAACGTGCTGACCGCCGACGAGCGAGTCGCGAGCTTCGTGATCGCGGTGTTCTCGGTCGGCGTCGCGATCGGCTCGGTGGTGATCAACACGATGCTGCGCGGGCGGATCTCGGCGAAGTTCTCGCCCGCGTCGGTGATCGCGATGGGTGGCTTCGTCGTGCTGTTCTCGTTCCTCGCGCGGACCTGGACGCCGGCGCCGGCCGGGCAGTATTACGACTGGGCGGGGTTCATCCAGCAGCCCGGCGCGATCCCCGTGCTCGGCACGTTGCTGGCGATCGCGATTACCGGCGGGATGTTCGTCGTGCCGCTCTATGCGTTCCTGACGACGACCGTCGAGAAGGACCAGACCGCGCGCACCGTGGCGGCGAACAACGTCGTCAATTCCGGCGCGATGACGGTCGGCTCGATTTTGGTCATCGGTATCACCGCGATGGGCGTCTCGCCGGAGGACATGCTGTTCCTGGTCGCGGCGATGTGCCTCGTCTCGGCGTGGCTCGCGCAGAAGCTGCACCGGGCGTGCGACGACGATGTCGGCGGATGCTTGCCGACGCTTCGCCACTAAAATCCTCCCCCGCCAGGGGGGGGTGGCGCCGAAGGTGACGGAGGGGGA
>JAJNQF010000029.1 GCA_021154945.1 Sphingomonas sp. | reverse complement strand
CGCGCTATTGCTCCCGTCGGCGCTCGGTGGAGCCGCGCTCGTGCTCGCCGCCGACAGCCTCGTCCGCCTCGCCCCCGGCGCAGGCGAAGTCCGGCTCGGCGTCGCGATGGCGCTGATCGGCGCGCCGTTCTTCCTCGGGTTGCTGGTCAAGGAACGGGGCCGCGCATGGATCTGATCGTCGACGCGCTCAGCGTGAAGCTCGGCAAGCGTACCGTCCTCCACGACGTGTCGGCACACCTGCGCCCTGGCCGTGTCACCGCAATCCTCGGCCCCAACGGCGCCGGCAAGAGCACGCTCGTCAAGGCCGCCGCCGCGCTCGTCGATCGTAGCGCAGGCAGCGTCCGGCTCGACACGCAGGACGTCGCGACGATGGACCCGCGCGCCCGCGCCCGAGCGATCGGCTACCTGCCGCAGGACGCGACGGTCCACTGGAACATCGTCGCACGCGATGTCGTCGCGCTCGGCCGCCTGCCGCACCTCGGCGCACATGCCGCGCCGTCGCCCGAAGACCGCGCCGCCGTCGACCGCGCCATGCACGATACCGAAACCACGCACCTCGCCGATCGCCCGGTCGGCGAACTCTCCGGGGGTGAGCGCGCCCGCGTCCTGCTCGCGCGCGTGTTCGCCGGCGAACCCCGCTGGCTACTCGCCGACGAACCGCTCGCCAGCCTCGACCCCTCGCACCAGATCGACCTGCTCGCCCGCCTGCGCGCCTACGCAGCCGGCGGGGCAGGGGTCGCGATCGTGCTCCACGATCTCGTCCAGGCGCAGCGCGCGGCGGACGACGCGCTGCTGATCGCCGACGGTCGGATCGTTGCGTTCGGTCCGGTCGCCGAGGTGATGACCGCGGACACGCTCGCGCGCGTGTTCGGCGTCCGCGTAGCGCCGCTCGACGATGGCGGCCGCCGGTTGCTAGTGCCGGTCGGGCGCATCAAGGTCGGCTAGACCGAGCGACACGCCCGATGGATCGGGGCCGCGCCGTGGTGAGGCGGGGGGGCCGGCAGGGTGAAAGATCATCGACGCGCCGCGCCCGCGGCACTATCCCGCGCCGGGTGATCGATATTCCCGCTCCCCTCCGCCTGCGCCTAGACGGCGACGCCCTCGTCCAGAACTGGCGCACGCTCGACCGCATGAGCGGCACCGCAGCATGCGGCGCCGCGGTCAAGGCGAACGGCTACGGCCTCGGCGCGATCGAGGTCGCCCGCCGCCTCGCTGCCGCAGGGTGCCGCGATTTCTTCGTCTCGAACTGGCAGGAAGCCGCCGAACTCGCGCCTTTGGGCCTGACCGTGTCCGTCCTTCACGGCGTCCGCGAGGAGGACATGTCCGCCGCCACCGCCGGCTTCGCCCGCCCGGTCCTCAACACGCCCCCCCAGGTCGCCCGCTGGAAAGCGGCGGGCGGCGGCCCCTGCGACGTGATGGTCGACACCGGCATGAACCGCCTCGGCGTGTCGGCGGACGACATCGCCGGCGGCTTGCTAGACGGCCTCGCGATCGAAACGCTGATGAGCCACTTGGCGTGCGCCGATGAAGACTCGCCGATGAACGCGGTGCAACGCGACCGCTTCGCCGCGCTGGCCGGCACGACATCCGCACGACGCCTGAGCCTAGCCAACTCTGCCGGCATCGCGCTCAAGGGCTATGCGTTCGACCTGACCCGCCCGGGCCTGGCGCTTTACGGCGGCATCCCGCGCGCGGATCTGGCTGCAGCGATCCGGCCGACGGTGACGCTCGAAGCGCAGATCCTTCAGCGTCGCCAGGTCAGCGCCGGTCAAACGGTAGGCTACAACGCAACCTGGACCGCGCCCGCCGACACCGAGGTGGCGATCGTCAACCTGGGCTATGCCGACGGCTATTTCCGCGGATTTTCGAACTGCGGAACGGCATCGGTAGGTGGCATTGCGATGCCCGTGATCGGCCGCGTATCGATGGATCTCGTGGCGATCGACGTGACCAAGATGCCGGCGGCTTCCGAAGGAGCATGGCTCACGCTCGACTTCGCCTTGCCCGAAGCGGCTGCGTTATCGGGGATGTCGCAATACGAACTGCTGACAAGTCTCGGGCGCCGCTATTCGCGCATGTGGAACTGACGCGAGGACTACGGCGCACCACGGTGCCGCTAATATCGTTATCGTATCAAGTAAAAAAAGGCCGCCCCGTGAGGAGCGGCCTTTGTCAGTTGGTAGATCGCTAGATCAGAACTTGGCTTCGAAGCCTGCGTACATGAAGCGGCCGACATTCTCGTAGATGCCCTGCGCACCGGTAGTGCCAGTGATGTCGTAGGGTGGCTGGCGATCGAACACGTTGTCCATGCCGGCATAGAAGCGGAACTTGTCCGTGACGTCCGCGCCGACGCGGAGGTTGTGGTAGGTCACGTCCGGGTAGAAGGTGAACGGGAACGCATCGGGATCGCGGGCCGGGCGACCCTGGACCGAGTTCTGCGTCTCATACTCGACAGCGACCGTCTGCTTGCCGACGTAACGAAAGTTGTAGTTCAGGTCGAACACGCCGAAGTCGACATTGGCCGTGAACGAACCCGACCATTCCGGATCCCCGACTTCGAACTTCTGCTGGTCGATGAAGCTTGGGGTGTTGATGTCCGTATAGTTGTCGCGGTTGATCAGGTAGCTGACGATACCACGCAACGTTACCTTCGCACCGCCAACATTATGGCTGTAGCTCAGATCGGCATCGACACCGGATGTCTTCTGCTTGGCAAAGTTGAATGGACCCGACAGGAACGACTGTCCGGTCGCGGGGAATGAGATCTGCGCGCCACCATTGGTGACACCGGTCTGCCCGGCGAAGGTGCCGTTGGGGTTACGCGTCAATGCCGCGCAATACTGATTGTTGATGCCGCTTGGGCTGTCGTAGCACTGGTTGATGATCGTCTGTGGTGCCAGCGCGAAGATCACGTTGGTGATCTTGATGTTGTAGTAGTCGACCGACAGCGTAAGGCCCGGGATCATGCTGGGCTGCAGGATGAAACCGCCAGTAAAGCTGTCTGCGGTTTCCTCGCGCAGATTGGGATTGCTGCCGTTCAGACCGCTGATGCCGGAGGTCGGAACGTTGGTGAACGGCTCCGTGATGCCATTGAACGTCTGGGTCGTCGGAACGCCTGCGGCTGCGCAGTTAGCCGCACGGTTCGGGCCGTTGCGAATATTGTTCTGGCTGCAGGGATCGACCAGGCCGTTGAGGAAGGTCTGGCTCGGTGCCGAGAACAGATCCCCCTGCGTCGGTGCCCGAACCGAGCGGGCATAGCTGCCGCGAACGCGAATGTCGCGGACTGGCGACCAGGTCAGGCCGGCGTTGTACGAATACACCGTGCCGGTTGCGCCGATGTTGTAGTCCGAAACGCGGCCTGCACCATCGATCGTCAGTTCCTGGAAGAACGGCACGTCCTTGAGCAGCGGAATGCGGATTTCGCCGTACGCTTCCTTCACGACCTGCGCTGGCGGATCGAAGATCGGAATGGCGTTCAGGAAGGTCGCACCGCTCCGCGTCACGTCGTCGAATGCCGAATAGGAGGTCTCGCGACGATATTCGCCACCGATCGAGAACGCGATCGGACCGCCCGGTAGTTCGAACAGCTGCGAAAGATCGCCCGATACGAACGCGGTCGCATCATACTGGTCGGCCTTCTGGCGGCGGGTCGAGTTCACGACGAAATAGTTCAGCGCCGAGGCGCTCGGTGCACCCTGACCGAACAGGTTGACGGGAACGCAGCTTGCGTCGTCATTGGCCGTGCTCGCGTCGGCGTTGATGCCGCAGACGATGTTGCCACCAGCGTTGCGGACCGCATCCTGCGAATTCCTGAATTTCTGGATGTTTACGTTGCCCTGGGTCGCGTAGAACGTATCGAGGTGACCGTAGTTGAACGCGACCTCATAGCGCCAGTCGCTGTTGAATGTGCCCTCGACGCCTGCAACGATACGATAGGTTTCGCGGCGATGGTTTTCGCCACGCGCACCGAAGTCGACGTTGATGCGCTGCGCCTGGAACGTGGTCGCCCCGGGTGCCAGCGTCTGGGCGAGCACCGAGCGAGCTTGGGCATTCAGGAACGGATTGTTGACGTTGTAGATCGCGGGCAGCGTGCCCTGCAGGAAGGTCGGCTGGCCTTCCTGAATCGCGTCGACGCGGACATATTTTGCCTCGACGAACGGACGGAACGCGTCCGAGACGTCGTAATGCGCCAGGAGGTTTGCCGAATAGCGCTTGATGCCCGGCTGCAACTGGCCGGTCAGGCGCTGCGAGGACCCGAGGCCACCGATCGCATTGCCCGAACCGAACGGACGGAAGTCCTTTACGACGTTGTTCGGCACGAGGTTGCCCGAATTGTCGAACACGAACACGCGACCCAGCGGGGCGCCCGTGTTGCTGTTCTCGCCGGTGCAGTTGAAGGCACGGCGGGCAGCGACGGCAGCGTTGCCGGCCACAGCGGCCGGGCATGCCGACGTGATAGCGCCGCCTTCCGAAATGGCGATGTTGCGGACGTTGGTCAGGAAGGTCGTATCGGGAACGCCGTTGCCGATACCCGGCTCGTTCAATACGTTCTCGGTCAGGTTGAACTGGCGACGGCCGGTCGTGCTATAGCGGCTGCGATCGGTGAAATAGAGCGCGTCCGATTCACTGTATTCGACCGATGCGGCAATGTTGCCGCGACCTTCCCCGAAGTTCTTGCCGCCCGTCAGGCTGCCGAAATACGAAGGGCGATCGCCGCGCGACGTGACACCGCTCTGGCCACGAAGACGCAGGCCTTCAAAGTCACGCTTCAGGACGAAGTTCACGGCGCCTGCGACGGCATCGGAACCATAGACCGCCGAGTTGCCGCCGGTCACGACGTCGACGCGCTCGGTCAGGTCGACCGGAATCGTGTTGACATCGACACGGCTCTCACCAGGAGTCGAGGTCACGTGACGGCGGCCGTTGACTAGCACGAGCGTCCGGTTTGTACCCAGGCCGCGCAGATCGAGTGCGTTGATACCGGCCGTGCCGATGAAGCGCGTCGAGTTCGATCCGCTGAACGTCGCCCGCAGCGACGGCAGCTTGTTCAACGTATCGCCAAGCGAGACTTCGCCGGTCTGCGTCAACTCCTGGATGCTGAGGGAGGTGATCGGCGAGGGCGAATCGAGGTTCGGACGGGCAATGCGCGACCCGGTCACGACGATCGCATCGTTTTCAGCCGCAGCGGCCGCTTCTGCTGCGACTTGCGTGCCCGTCTCCATGACCGTGCCGTCAGTGGCCGAAGGCGCAGTCTGCGCAAAGGCCACCGTCGGCAGCATTACCGCGCCGGTTGCCAGGATCGTCGCGGATAGAAAGTCCCGTGTTCTAGACAATTATAGTCCCCCGTTATCGGCAATTTTGCCGTTATGGGGAACATACAGCCGTTAATAGCGGCGACTGGCAAGCCTGCGTTCAGGTCCATGCACGTCGCGGTATCGAATTATTACTCAACGTGACAAAACTGTCACAATTCGGAAAGCTCGCCATTATATGTATTATAATCCGTGACTTAACATGGGTTATCGCTCGATGCACATCGCAATCCCCATGCCGCCGCCGATGCACAGCGTCGCCAGTCCCTTCTTCGCGTCGCGCTTCTGCATCTCGTAGATGAGCGTCGTCAGGACGCGCGCGCCGCTCGCGCCGATCGGGTGACCGATCGCGATCGCGCCGCCGTTGACGTTGACCTTGCTCGCGTCCCAGCCGAGTTCCTTGCCGACCGACAGCGCCTGCGCGGCGAAGGCTTCGTTGGCTTCGATCAGGTCGAGATCGGCGAGCGTCCAGCCGGCCTTCTCCAGCGCGCGCTTGGTGGCGGGGACGGGGCCGATGCCCATCACCGACGGGTCGACGCCGGCCGAGGCCCAGCTCCTGATCGTCGCGAGGATCGGCGAGCCGCGGCGTTCGGCTTCGTCCCGGCGCATCATGACGAGCGCGGCGGCCCCGTCGTTGAGGCCGCTCGCGTTCGCCGCGGTGACCGTGCCGTCCTTCTTGAACGCCGGCTTCACGCCCGAGACGCTTTCGATCGTTGCACCGGCGCGGATGTATTCGTCGTCGGCGACGACGGTGTCGCCCTTGCGACCCTTGATCGTGACGGGTGCGATCTCGTCCTTGAAGCGCCCTGAGCCGCGCGCGGCCTCGGCCTTGTTCTGCGAGGCGACCGAGAAGGCGTCCTGTTCGCCGCGCGTGACCTGGTATTGCTCGGCGAGATTCTCGGCGGTGATGCCCATGTGATAGCCGTTGAAGACGTCAGTCAGGCCGTCGCTGACCATCGTGTCGACGAGGCTGAGATTGCCCATCTTCTGGCCGCCGCGGATCGACTGCGCGTGTGCGGAGAGCGACATCGATTCCTGGCCGCCGGCGACGACGATGGTCGCGTCGCCGGTCTGGATCGCCTGGGCTGCGAGTGCGACCGCACGTAGGCCGGAGCCGCAGACCTGGTTGACGCCCCAGGCCGGGATTTCCTTCGGTACGCCGGCCGCCATCGACGCCTGGCGCGCGGGGTTCTGGCCTTGCGCGGCGGTGAGGACCTGGCCGAGGATCACTTCGGAGACGTCTTCGCCCACGACGCCTGCCTGGGCGAGCGCGGCTTCGATCGCAATGCGGCCGAGCTCGTGCGCCGGCGTGGTGGCGAATGCGCCGAGAAAGCTGCCGACGGGGGTGCGCTTGGCAGCGGTGATGACGACGTCGGTGGGGCGGGTGGTCATGTCGGGATCCTCTATGTTTGGACCCCATGTAGGTCAGCCGAGCGCGGCGATCCAGTTGGCGAGCGGTTCCCAGAGGCGCGCGCGCGCGGAGCGGCCGACGATCATGCCGACATGACCGGCCCCGAGATCGCGGCGGTCGGCGAGCCCGATCGCGGTGGCGGCGGGGACTATTCGGTCGCTAAGCGAGACGAACTCGACGGTCGGGCAGGCGAGTGCGAGCGGGTCGACCACGGTACCGGCGATGGCCCAGCGGCCTTTGCCGGGAAGGTCGTTGGCGATGCAGTCCTCGAACAACGAGGCCGCCGCTGCGTAGGGAAGCGGCGCGCCCGCGTTCGCCCAATCCTCGAGTCGGACGAACGCGCGCGCCGCGTCGCTGTCCGGGGCGAGGTCGGCGAACGCCTCGTATTTTGCGATCGTACGCGCGGGATCGAGTTGCCAGAAGCCGGCTTGCAGGACTTCCATCGGCAGGAGGCCGAGCATCGCCGCGGCGGGCTGGACTGCTGCCCAGGTGGCGGCAAGCGCGGACCGACCCTCGCCATAGCCCGCGAAGTGCCACGGCGCGGCGATCGTCGCGACCCCCGCAACGGGGGTAATCGCAGCGGCACCGAGCGCGAGCGTGCCGCCGAGGCAATAGCCGACCAGCACCGGCGGTTCGTCCAGCGCCCGTAGCAACGGCACCAGCAGCCGCTCGACATGCGCCGCGAGATCGAGGTCGCGGTCGGCGCTGCCGGGCGATCCCCAGTCGACCAGCCACGCATGGAATCCCTGCTCCGCGATCCACCGCAACAGCGAAGACTCGGGCGAATGATCGAGGATATCGGGGGGATTTATCAGCGATGGAACGAACACCACGGGTCGTCCACCGCCGCCATAGTCGCGCAACGACACCCGTCCCGCACGGTGGACCGCAGGCATCGGATCCGCCCGCTGCTCTCGTGATGCACCCTGATACGCGCGCAATCCAACTAGTGCGCGGGCCATCCGTTCGGGCGATGCCGCGGTCTCGCTGCGCAGCACGCTGAGGAACAAGGGTAAGGGCCTCGGACCTTGTTGCGGTGCGTCATCAAAGACTGTAGCCTCCGTTTCAAACATAAGACGGGGGATCCATGAAGAAGCAACCGGCTGCCGACGGAATCGTCATCATCAAGAAATACGCCAATCGGCGGCTCTATAACACCGAGACGTCATCCTACATCACGCTCGATCATCTCGCGACGATGACCCGCGAGGGCCGCGACTTCAAGGTGGTCGACGCGAAGACGGATGAAGACATCACGCACAACGTCCTAACCCAGATCATCATGGAGGAGGAGAGTCGCGGCGAGACGATGATGCCGGTGAACTTCCTGCGCCAGCTGATTTCGATGTACGGCGATTCGATGCAGACGATGGTCCCGGGGTATCTCGAGGCGTCGATGGACAGCTTCCGTCGCAACCACGACCAGTTCAAGTCCGCGGTCGAGGGTGCGTTCGCCAATTCGCCGTTCGCCGATCTCGCCAAGCGCAATCTCGCGATGTTCGACGTCGCCGCGCAGGCGATGAACCCGGCCACGCCCGCACCCGCCGCCAGCAAGGACGACGAGATCGCGGCCCTGCGCACCGAACTCGCCAAATTGCAGGAAAAGGTCGAGAAGCTCGGCTGACGGATCGGGCTGAACGATGGGGCCGGTGTTGTGGAGTGCGAGCGGCGGCCTGGCCGCGTTGGCGGTCGTCGCCGGGCTCGGCGAGCGACGCCGACGACGGCGGCGCGATCCGGATTCGGTCGGCTGGGTCGACTGGCCGACCGTCCAGATGCTCGCGCTGATCGCATTGGCCGTCACGGTCGGGCTGGCGTTCAAGACCTGAGCTTCCAGCGCCGTCAGCGGGGAACGTCCGTCCGCAGGCGATAGACGCTCTGCGGCAACTCGCCGATCTTCACCGAGCCCACCAGCCGATAGCGCGCGGCGATCGCGCGAACGACCAGCGCCTGGGTCGCCAGGTTCGTGCTCGGTTTGGGCGCGCGCACGACGATCACGCCGGGACGGGCCGCGAGCAGGCGCGTGACTTCGGCGACCGGATCGATCCCCGTACCATGCGTCTCGGTCGTCTGGCCGAGATGGCTGCGAAAGATATAGGGCGTCGGCAGGCAGGATCGGGTGAGGAAGTAGAGGATCGGTTCGCTGCCATAGGCGAACATGCAGCCGCGTGGATGCTGGCCGATCAGGTGGACGAGTTGGGCTATCTGCCGTGCGTTGCCGCGCCGTCCGACACGGATGCTCGTCAGGATGGTCGCGGCGAGAGCACCGAACGCTAGTATTGCGGCAAGGCGAAATATGGTCGTGCGGACGGTCGGCCCGGCAAGTCCGGTGCCCGCAGCGACCGACAGCGGCAGCGCGAGTGGCAGCATGTAGAGCAGCTCGAACGTGTGCATGATCAGGATCGCGATCACCGCGGCGGCGACCCATCCGAGCGCGAAGCTGCCGGCCCGTCTGCCGCGCCACGCCAGCCAGGCGAGCGGCAAGCTGAGGCCGATCCCGCCAAGCAGCTTCAGGATATTGGACTGGAGCGTGTCGTCGTCCTGCTGGCCAAAGATCGAAAGGAAATTGGCGAAGACGAAGGCATCGCCGTGGCCGGCTGCGGCATAGACGGCCCAGGCGAGCGCGGTCGGCAGCAGCGCGGCGCCGATCCACAGGCCGGCGTCGGCGGCCAGCCGGCCGATCGATCGGCCATCGCGGTGTGCGGTCCACAGCAGCGTCAGGCCGAAGAAGATCCCCTCGAACATCGCGGTGTATTTGATCTGCATCGCGATGCCGATCAGCAGCATCGCCCCGGCGCCGCGCAGGCTGATATGCCGCTGGTCGCGCGTCGTATCGAGCACCACCAGCGCAGCCGCCGCCATCAGGGCGTTGCCCCATATTGCGGACTGGCCGCCCGCACCGTCGAACACGATGATCCAGACGAGATAGATCACCCCTGCGCCCAGGCTTGCGATCGGGCTGGCGCTGTCGGGGGTGAGGCGGTCGACGATCCGACCGACGAGCCATGCGGTGCCCGCGGCGACCAGCGTTGCGGCGAGCTGGTACATCAGCACGCCGTCGCCGCCGACGCTGCGGATAGCGGCAAAGATCAGGAACAGCCCGACCGGCTTGCGATCGAAGATGTCGACGAACGGCCATGCGCCCTGCAGCAGGCGATCGCCGACCAGCAGGTAGAATTGCTCGTCGCTATGGATCACCGGGTTGCCGAAGAACGGGCTGCGGATCGCGAAGGCGACGAGCAGCAGGACGAGCGCACCCGACCAGCGATGGCGCGTCATCAGTAGAAGGTCTTGAGCGTCAGGGGCCGCGTCGTTCCGTCGCACAGGCCTAGCGCGACGACGCGGCCGGGGGCGCCAGCCGACCATGACGTAAGCGGGCTCGTGGGATAGTCGGCCGGGATCGGTACGCCGTCGATCGCGCAGATCATGTCGCCATCCTTCCAGCCCGAGGCTTCGGCGGGGCCGCCGCGCATGACGTGCAGGACTTTCAGCCGATCCGGTTCGGCCCCAACGAGCAGCCCGCTGGTCGAGCGGAGCGGCGGCGTGTCGGCCTTCGGGCCGCGGCTGAGCACCATGCGGCGTGCGCCGGGATCGAGCAGCACGCGGTAATTCTGTAAGAAGCCCGATCCGATCCGGCCGGCGGTGCCGATCGCCTGCGAGAAGCCGCCTGCGGGTTCGATCCGGACTTCGGTGGCGCGCGCGGTCATCGTGCCGACGCGGAGATCGGGAACGATCGCGAGGCCGCTCACCGCTGGTCCCGCGAGCCCGAACGCGATCGCGGTGGTGACGCGCACGTCTTTCAGACCGGCCGCCTGCCAGCCGGCAGCGGTGACGGTGACCGAGGACCCGTCGCCGGTATCGACGACCACGGGCGCGAGCCGCCGGTTGCCCAGCGTGAGCGCGCTTTCGTAGACGCTGCGTTCGGTGGAGACGCGCAAGGGTGCTGTCTCGCCCTTGAACGGGAGGCGGCCCGAGCGGATCAGGCGGAAGCGCTTGGCGGCATAGTCGATGTCGAGCGCATGACCGGCGAGCATGTCGGCGCCGACGAGCAGGTCGACCGCGGATGCGCTGCCGGTGGCGATCGCGGGCAGGTCGGCGACCGTCACGCCGCCGCCGGTCCGCGCGAGACCGCCAAGCGCGACGCTGCGGGTCGGCATCCAGCCTAAGGCGACCGATCCGCCGATCGCGGTCGCGCTGCCGCCGGCGACCAGCTTGGCGGTGTCGACCGCGGGGGAGGCCTTGGCGAGCAACGTATAGCTGACGCCGGTATCGAGGATCGCGGTGACGTTGCGGCCGTCGATCTGCATCGTGAAGCGGATCTGGTTGCCGGGCGTCAGGTCGAACGGGATCCAGCGGGCTTCGGCGTCGGTCGCGAGATGATAGACGCCGCGGTCGCGCGCGGCAGGAGAGACGCCGTTGGAATCGGCGTTAGAATTGGCGGCGGAATCGGCTGGCGCCGGTGCAGGCGCAGGCTCGCGCGCGGAAACGAACAGGACCGCGATCAGCGGGACGAGGACGAAAAGGGCACGGCGCATGTGCGGTGGTCCCTAGCGGGTCGCGGGGGCTGTACAAGCCGGCGCGTCGCCGAACCGGGCCCGAGACCCGACGAAGATCGCCCTCAATCTTGCCCGAGGCGTGAGTTGGAGGCGGGAAGGGGGCCTGTAAACAAGGGCCGTCGCTTACCGCCCCTCCCGTGGGCAAGCGCGAGCGCGCCCGCCCAAGAGGAATAGCACGATCCGATGCCCCAAGATCCGATGCCCGTCGTGTCGATCCCCAGAGACCCGCACCCACGCCGCTCTCCCGCGAACGCGGTAGTCTAGGGTTGCGGGGGTAGCGGTCGTGGCTTCTGGCCCCCCGCGTTCGCGAGGGAACGGTAGGTGGGCAAGCTGGCTGAAACCCAGCCCTAGCCTGACAGCCGCTTACTCTGCTCCCGTCGCGCCCGCTACAATCACGCAGCGCCCACAAGATGCCCCACCCCGGCGAAGGCCGGGGCCCAGTTGGGGGACGGTGATACCGTCGGACGGCTCTCCGTTATTGCCACCTTTCCAACTGGGCCCCGGCCTCCGCCGGGGTGGTGGCGTTATGCATGCTGTCAACTGTTGCGAGTGAGGCCCCCTACAGACACGCCTCAAGATACGCCTGATCGAACCCGAACTGCTTCGCCTTTTCCAGCGTATACGGCCTGAGCCCCATCGAGCGGTATTCGCCGAGAATCTTCCCGTCCGCGGACTCGTCCATATATTCGAACTTGAACAGCTCCTGCGTGACGATCACCGGCCCCTCCATGCCGATCACCTCGGTGATGTTGGTCACCCGTCGCGAGCCGTCGCGTAGGCGCTTCACCTGGATGATCAGTTCGACCGAATCGGCGATCTGGCGCGAGATCGCTTCCTTCGGCACCTTGATGTCGGACATCATCACCATGTTCTCCATGCGGGCCAAGGCCTCGCGCGGGGAGTTGGCGTGGAGCGTGCACATCGAGCCGTCGTGACCGGTATTCATGGCGGCGAGCATGTCGAAACACTCGGACCCGCGAATTTCGCCCAGGATGATCCGGTCCGGCCGCATACGCAGCGCGTTCTTGACGAGATCGCGGATCGAGATCTCACCCTGACCCTCCAGATTGGCCGGTCGCGTTTCGAGCGGGAGCCAGTGCGGCTGTTGCAGGCGAAGCTCGGCGGCGTCCTCGATCGTCAGGACGCGCTCGCCGGGGTCGATCATCTTCGACAGCGCGTTGAGCATCGTCGTCTTGCCCGAGCCGGTACCGCCCGAGATCACCACATTGAACCGCGACGCCCCCGCGATCTTCAGCGCAGTCGCCATCTTTGGGCTCATCGATCCGAACCCCGCCATCATGTCGAGCGTGATCGGCTTGGCGGAGAATTTACGGATCGAGATCGCGGTGCCGCGCAGCGATAGCGGCGGCACGATCACGTTGACGCGGCTGCCGTCCTTGAGGCGCGCATCGGCCAGCGGCGAGGTCTGGTCGACGCGACGGCCGACCGAGTTCACGATCCGCTGCGCGATCTGGAACAGATGCTCCTCGTCGCGGAACTGGATCGGCGCGAGCTCGAGCTTGCCCTTGCGCTCGACATAGGTCTGTTCGGGGCCGTTCACCATGATGTCAGTGATGTTCGGATCCGCCAGCAGCTCCTCGAGCGGCCCCAGCCCGAGCAGCTCGTCGACCAGCACCTTCTCCAGCGCGAACTGTTCGCGGCGGTTGAGCGTCAGCTTCAGCTCGGCGAGCACTTCGCCGATGATCGGGCGGACTTCCTCCGCGAGTTCGTCCTTGCCGAGCGTCGCCGCGGCTTCCGGATCGACGCGTTCGAGCAGGCGCGGGAGGACCTGTTCCTTGATCTTGTGGATCGACTGTTCGAAGCCCTCGACGCGGCTGTTGCCGGCCTCTCCGCTAGCATTTTGGCGGTCCGACAGGCGCTGCATCGCGTCCATCTGCGCGCCGGGCATCGTGCCGGGGCCGAAACCGTCGGTCTCGCCCGGCATCGGCAACGAGTCGATCGGGGGAAACTGCGATCCGCCCTCGGGTTCGGGACGCGGCGCCGCGCTGCCCCCTTGCATGGGGCCGCCTTGCATAGGCCGTGCGACGCCGAATGCGGGCCGGGCCGCTTGCCCCCCGCTGATGCCATTACGACGCCCGAATGCGCTCATGCCCAAATCCCTGGATGATTGCCCAAGGGGTTAGGCACCAAGACTTGATAATTCGCTAACCAAACCGGATTGGCAGGAGTCTTCCGATAAGAGCCGAGGGTTGATCGCCGCCGCGAACTCCCCGAAGGCTGGTGCATGATCCGCCTGCTGCTCCTCCTCGCGCTGACTTTCGGGTTGGCCAGCTCCGCGTCGGCCGACGACATCGCCGCCGCCGGGCGCGGCGTGGTGCGCGTCGTGACGATCGCCGTGGTCGATGATCAGGTGGTCGGATTCGGCCATGGCAGCGGCTTCGCGATCGCGCCCAACCGGATCGTCACCAACGCGCACGTCGTCGATCTCGCCGAACGCTATCCCGACAACGTGGTCGTCGGCATCGTGCCCACCGAGGGCGACAAATCTTACCAGGGCAAGGTGATCGCGTATGATTCGCAGCGCGACCTGGCGCTGATCGAGTTCACCGGCGCGCGCCTGCCGCCGAGCCCGCTCTATACCGGCCCGATGAGCGAGGGCGATGCGGTGGTGTCGCTCGGCTTCCCCGGCAATGTCGACCTCGCGACGGCGCGGTCGGCGGCGGATTATATCCGGCCGATGACGCCGGTGCGGTCGGAGGGCGTGCTCTCGGGCCGCCGCGCGCTGAGCAACGTCGAGGTGTTGCTGCATACGGCGAGTATTGCGCGTGGTAATTCGGGTGGTCCTCTGCTCGACCGCTGCGGGCGGGTGATCGGGGTGAATTCTGCCATCACGCGTGGGGAGGAGGGCGACTCGACGTTCGGGTTCGCGATCGCGGATACGGAGCTGGCCGGGTTCCTGCGCGAGGCGAAACAGCCCTATGCGTCGATCGGGACGGGATGTACCTCGATCGAGGATCGCTTGCGGCAGGACGCCGACGCGGATGCGCGAGCGACGGCGGATGCTGCGTCAGCCAAGCGCGACGCCGCCACACAGGATGCGATGACCCGCGAGGTGGCGCTGGAGAAGGCCCGGACCGAAGCGTCGCGCAGTCGCGAGAACGTGATGGCGATCGCCGGGCTGCTGCTGGTCGCTGGCGCGCTCGTGATCGGCACGCGGGGCTGCTCGAATCGCGTGGCCAGCGGCGCCAGGCGATCTGGGCGGTGTCGGTCGGCGGCGTCAGCGTGCTGGTCGCCATCATCGTGTTCGTGCTGCGACCCTCGGGCGAGGTCGACGTCCCCTTGTCGGCGCTCCCGAAGACCCGCATCTCGACGCCCGACGCCGCGCTCGGCAAGCTGATCTGCACGCTGATCCCCGAACGCAGCCGGATCACGATCTCGTCCAGCGATGACGTGTCGATCGACTGGGGCGCCAAGGGCTGCGTGAACGGCAAGACGCAATATGTCGGTGCGCAAAACGGCAATGGGGGCGGCCGCTTCGACCGCGTACTCGTGCCCGACGACGAGCAGACCGTCTCCGTCCTGTCGTTCGATCCGGCAACGCGCGTCTATTCGAACACGCGCTATCTGCTGTCGGCGGCGGGGATGACCGCCGCGCGGACCGCGCGGGGTGTCGTGCCGAACGTCTGCAACATGGACGACGCCGCGCTGGGTCGGCTCGCCGGTCAGCAGGCGGCGATCCGCGCGGTGTTGCCACCGCTGCCGAACGAGAAGCTCGTCTATTCCTGCCAATCGGCAAAATGATCGGCATCGGACGGAACGGATAGATTACCGCCCCGGAATCTGCTCGGTTGCGCCAAAGAACGAAGCGTCGGCATGACGCTCGGCAAAGGGGCGTGACGATGCGTGTTTCGGGATGGGTTCGCGGTATCGCGGTGCTCGCAGCGGCGAGTGCGGCCTGCATCTCGGCCGCGTCGGAGGCCAAGTGGTTGCGGGCCACCTCGGATCATTTCGTTGTCTACTCAAGCGTCGGCGAGGCGGCATTGCGCAAGACCGCGACGCAACTCGAACAGTTCGATGGCGTGATGCGTATCCTGCACCGGGCCAACACCCCGCCCGCCGAGCCGGGCACGAACCGGGTGACCGTCTATGTCGTCAACACGGCGAGCGATGTCCGCAAATTGATGGGCAAGGGTAGCGGCAACGTCGCCGGGTTCTATGTGCCGCGCGTGAACGGATCGATCGCCTTTACGCCCCGCTCCAGCGGCGGGGATGGCGATTTGCAGCCGCAGATCGTGCTGTTCCACGAATACGCGCATCATTTCCTGCTCGGCACGTTTGCCGCCGCCTATCCCGCCTGGTTCTCCGAAGGCTATGCCGAGTTCGTCTCGACCGCACGGTTCGAAAAGGACGGTGTCATGGTCGGCGTGGCGGCGCAGCACCGGGCATACAGCCTGTTCAATACGCGTGGACTGTCGGCCGAGCGCCTGTTCGATACCGGATCGCGCCGGTTGTCAGACGAGGAGCGTGGCTCGCTCTACGCACGCGGCTGGCTGCTGACGCACTATATCATGTTCGATCCGGCACGCGGTGCGACGTTCCGGCGCTATCTCGATGCGTTGAACACGGGCGTGCCCAGCGTCACGGCGGCACGGACCGCGTTCGGCGACCTGCGCGCGCTCGATCGGTCGCTCGACGCCTATCTCGCGCAATCGAGGATCCCCGGCATCAAGATCGCCTATTCGCGACTCCCCGATCCGAAGATCACCGTCGAACCCGTGAGTGCGGGCGCCGAAGCGTTGATGGCCCTTCGCATGGAGTCCGAGCGCGGCGTGAACAACAAGACGGCGCAACCGATCTACACCCGGGCCAAGGCGATCGCGGCGACCTATCCGACCGATCCCGTGGCGCAGGGCTGGTTCGCCGAGATGGCCTATGACGCGGTTCAGGACGACGATGCCGAAGCGGCCGTGGACCGCGCACTCGCCGCCGACCCCAAGATGGCGCAGGCGCTGCTCTACAAGGCGAGGATCCACCTTCGCCGGGCAAGTGCCGCGTCCACCAAGGATGCCGACGCGTGGAAGAAAGCGCGGATCTGGGTCGTCAAGGCCAACCGCCTCGCCCCCGACGATGCCGAAGCGTTGTCGCTATATTATGACAGCTTCGGCGCGGAACGTACGCCGCCGACCAAGATTGCGATCGATGGCGTCAAGCGCGCGCTCGAACTCGTGCCGCAAGATCCCGAGTTGCGGTTCAAGGTCGCCGCGCAGGAGATACGCGACGGCGATGCGGAGGACGCCAAGCGGACCTTGCGTCCGCTCGCCTTCGACCCGCATATGCCGGCGGACAATCCCGCCGCGCGGCTGATCAGGATCCTGGAATCCGGCAAGATCGGGCCCGAGGCGTTGCGGTTGCTCGGACCGGGACAGGACGGGGTTGCCGAGACGCCTCCGGCCGGGTGACGCCTAACCCCTTTCGCGTTCGATCAACGCGCGTTTGCGGTCCAGCCCGTACGCATAACCGCCGAGCGCGCCGCCGATCCGTTGCGCGCGGTGGCAGGGGATGACTATCGACACTGGGTTCTGTCCGCACGCGGTGCCGGCGGCGCGCACTGCCGCGGGGCGGCCGGCGAGCGCGGCGAGTTCGCTATAGGTGCGGGTTTCGCCGATCGGGATGGTGCGCAACGCCTGCCAGATCGCTTCCTGGAACGCGGTGCCGCGGACATCCAGCGGGAGATCGTGGTCGCGATCGGGGGATTCGACGGCGGCGACGACCTGCGCGGCGAGGTTGGCTAGCGCTGCGTCGCCCGGTTCGATTCTGGCGTTCGGAAAGCGACGGCGGAGGTCTTCGGCATCCTCGTCGAACGACACGCGGCAGAGGCCCTTGTCGGTGGCGGCGACGAACAGTGCGCCGAGGCTCGTGTCCGCCGTGGTCCAGCGGATCGTCACGCCTTCGCCGCCGCGCGCCCAGGCGCTGGGGGCCATGCCGAGCCGTTTCGCATCCGCCTCGTAGAAGCGGCTGGGGGCGGAATAGCCGGCGTCGTAGATCGCTTCGGTCACGGTCGAGTCCTCCGATAGGGCGTTTGCCGCACGGCCGGTGCGGAGCGCGCGGGCCTAGGCGGCAGGGGTGACTCCGGTGGCGCGCTTGAACAGGCGGTGGAAATGGTGCGGCGCGTAGCCGACCTTGGCCGCGACTTGGTCCAGCGAGAGTCGGTCTTCGGCTGCTTCCAGCAGGGCGATGGCGGCGGCGACAGCGATACGGTCGCGACCGACTTCGTCCGGTGTGCAGCGCAGGCAGGCGCGGAAGCCGGCGGCGCGGGCGCTGGCGGGGTCTGGGTGGAAGGTGACGTTCTCGCGTTTCGGGTGGCGCGCGGGGCAACTCGGCTTGCAGTAGATGCCGGTGGTCTTCACGCCGACGACGAACCGGCCGTCCCACGCGCGATCGCGGGCTTCGAACGCGGTCCAGGCGGTGTCGTCGTCAGGGGCAGTGCTCATTGGATCGGTATAGCCGGTCGCGACGCGTGCGCATCCCGCGGCTTGCGATCAAAGCGGACCCGAATGGACGGTCCGGCCGTTCTCTACCCATACCCCCCTAACGAAAGATGTCTCATGGCCTCCGACACGCCCGTCTGGTTCATATCCGGCTGCTCGACCGGTTTCGGTCGCGAACTCGCCAAGCTCGTGCTCGCGCGCGGTTGGCGTGCAGTGGTTACCGCGCGCGATGCGAGGCGGGTGGCCGACCTTGCCAAGGGTGCCGAGGACCGTGCGCTCGCGCTGTCGCTCGACGTGACCGATCAGGCGCAGATCGACGATGCGGTCGCGCAGGCGCAGGCCAAGTTCGGGCGGATCGACGTGCTCGTGAACAATGCGGGCTATGGCTATCAGGCGTCGATCGAGGAGGGCGAGGACTCCGAAATCCGTGCTCAGTTCGATGCGAACGTGTTCGGGTTGTTTGCTTTGACGCGCGCGGTGCTGCCGATCATGCGCGGGCAGAAGAGCGGGCATGTGATCAACATCACGTCGGTTGCCGGGTTGGTCGGGTTTCCGGGCTCGGGTTATTACGCCGCGTCGAAGCATGCGGTCGAGGGCTGGTCGGACTCGCTGCTCGCCGAGATGAAGCCGCTCGGGATCGCCGTGACGTGCGTCGAGCCGGGGCCGTTCCGGACGGATTGGGCGGGGCGGTCGCTGAAGCAGACGCCGGTGAAGATTGCGGACTATGCGGACACGGCGGGCAAGCGGCTCGACAGCACGCGGGATATCAGCGGGACGCAGGCCGGCGATCCGCTGCGGGCCGGCGAGGCGATGATCGCGCTGACCGAGGGGGCGAACCCGCCGCGGCATCTGGTACTGGGGCGCTGGGGGTATGATGCGGTCGTCGAGAAGATGGCCGGGCGGTTGAAGGAGATCGAGGCGCATAAGGCGGATAGCTTGGGGGCGGATTTTCCGGCGGAGTGAGTAGCGCTTACTGCTCCCCCGGAAGGGACGGGTTAGCGGTACTTGCTCCCCTCCCTGGAAGGGAGGGGCTGGGGGTGGGTTGGCCGGCTTTGGTCGCAACCGCTCGGATATGCGGAAACCGACCCACCCCCAACCCCTCCCTTTCAGGGAGGGGCGCAGAAGTAAGAGCGCTCAGCCGCCATTCGCGCGGAACAGCTCCAGCGTTCGCGCCTTCGCCAGGTCCGCACTCGGCTCGTGATAATCCTTCCGGCGGTCCGAGTTGAACCCGTGGCCAGCCTCGTAGACATACACCGTCGCGTTCGGCCAATCCTTGGCGATGACCTGCTCGACCCCCTCCATCGGGATACCGTGGTCGTGGCGACCGAAGTGCAGGATCACCGGCACCTTCGGCTCCTCGTCCGCCGCGGCTGGGATCATGCTGCCGTAATAGCCGCTCGCCGCCGCGACGCCGGTGAGCTTGGTCGACGCGAACCACGCGACCGAGCCGCCATAGCAATAGCCCACCACGAACACCGGCCCGGCGGGGGCGAGCGTGTCGATGCAGGTCTGGACGTCCTTCAGCGATAGATCGAACGGGTGGAGCTGGCGCGCGAGTTCGACGCCGCGGGCGAGGCCGTCGCCCGAATAATCCGCTTCGAAGCCGGGGTGCTCGCGGTCGAACAGGGCCGGCGCGAGAACCTCATAACCGTCGGCGGCGTATTCTTCGCAGAGGTCGCGGATGTGGTCGGTCACGCCGAAGATTTCCTGCACCAGTACGAGGCCGCCGCGACGCTCGCCGGCCGGTTGCGCGTGATAGACCGCGACGGTCGCGCCGTCGGACATCGTCATCGTTTCCATCGTGCCGGTCATTCTCTCGTCCTCGTCGTGTGATCCAGTTCGTCACCATTATCGTCATTCCCGCGGAGGCGGGAACCCATAGTGGCAGGCCGTGCGGTGAAAGCGCCGGGTCCGGAGGATATGGATCCCCGCCTTCGCGGGGATGACATGGGAAGGGTGATCGCCCCGAGGCGAATGACAAAACAGTCACAAACCCGTCCCTCCGACCGTCCGGCCGGGTTGCCAATCCGGGAACCCGATGCTACCCGCGCCGCGTCCCATGAGAGGTGCTTTCGCGCCCTCTTCCCCCGTGGGGCGGCACTATTTCGGTTTCATGCGAGGATTGACAGGTCCGTGGAGACATCCGGCGGTATTCAGGCGAGCTTAGGCGGGCGTTATGCGCTGGCCCTGTTCGAACTCGCGCGTGACGCGAAGACGATCGATGCGGTCGAGTCGAGCCTGGCGAATGTGCGCGACGCGCTCGCGCAGTCCGAGGACTTCCGCAACCTGACGGTCAGCCCGATGGTGTCGCGTGGCGCCGCCGTGAAGGCGGTCTCCGCGGTCGCCGACGAACTCGGCGTCGATGCGACCACCAAGAGCTTCCTGGGGGTCCTCGCCGAGAACCACCGGCTCGGCGCGCTGCCGAAGATCATCAAGGCATTCCGGGCACTTGCCGCGCAGCATCGCGGTGAAGTCGCTGCCGAAGTCGTCTCCGCGCATCCGCTGACCGACGAGCAGGTGATCGAGCTGAAGCATCAGCTCCGCCAGCGGGTCGGCCGTGAAGTTTCCGTCGACCTCAGCGTCGACCCATCGTTGCTGGGTGGACTCGTCGTCCGCGTCGGCAGCCAGATGATCGATTCGTCGATCAAGACGCGTCTCAACACTCTCGCGCACGCGATGAAGGGCTAAGCTAATGGATATCCGCGCCGCAGAAATCTCGAAGATCATCAAGGATCAGATCGCCAATTTCGGCACCGAGGCCCAGGTCAGCGAGACCGGCCAGGTGCTGAGCGTCGGCGACGGCATCGCGCGCATCTTCGGCCTCGACAACGTCCAGGCCGGCGAGATGGTCGAATTCTCGAACGGCGTGCAGGGCATGGCGCTCAACCTCGAGGCCGATAACGTCGGCGTCGTGATCTTCGGGAGCGATTCCGAGATCAAGGAAGGCGACATCGTCAAGCGCACCGGCACGATCGTCGACGTGCCGATCGGCAAGGAGCTGCTCGGCCGCGTGGTCGATGGCCTCGGCAACCCGATCGACGGCAAGGGCCCGATCCACACGACCGAGCGCAGCCGCGTCGAGGTGAAGGCACCGGGCATCATCCCGCGCCAGTCGGTCAGCGAGCCGGTCCAGACCGGCCTCAAGGCGATCGACGCACTCGTTCCCGTCGGTCGTGGCCAGCGCGAGCTGATCATCGGCGATCGCCAGACCGGCAAGTCTGCCGTCGCGATCGACGCGTTCATCAACCAGAAGATCGCCAACGCCGGCGACGACGAGTCGAAGAAGCTGTATTGCGTCTATGTCGCGATCGGCCAGAAGCGCTCGACCGTCGCGCAGCTCGTCAAGACGCTCGAAGAGAATGGCGCGATGGAATATTCCATCGTCGTTGCAGCCACCGCGTCGGACCCCGCACCGCTCCAGTATCTCGCGCCCTATACCGGCGTCGCGATGGGCGAGTATTTCCGCGATCGCGGCATGCACGCACTCATCTGCTATGACGATCTGTCGAAGCAGGCCGTCGCCTACCGCCAGATGTCGCTGCTGCTGCGTCGTCCCCCGGGCCGCGAAGCCTATCCTGGCGACGTGTTCTATCTCCACAGCCGTCTGCTCGAGCGTGCGGCGAAGATGTCGGACGCGAA
>JAJNQF010000020.1 GCA_021154945.1 Sphingomonas sp. | reverse complement strand
GGGAGGGCTGGTGGCGGTCGGGGGGCTGGTGTTTAGGGTAGAAGTGCCCAAGCATTCAGGCGCAGCACCTGCTCCTTGTTCTCCCTGCGAAGGCGGGAGCCCAGTCTGGGCCCCCGCCTTCGCAGGGGGAACACGCTCCCTTGCGGCAAGCGGTTCCGAACCGAACCCTGACTGTCGACCCGTCCCGCAACGACCGCCCGACCCAGCCCCAAAAAAAAGCCTGCCGCCGGATCGCTCCGACGTCAGGCCCTTCAAACTCAACCGCAACCCGAAATTACTTCGCGTCGACCGTCTCCACCTTGCCCTTCTTCTTCGGCTTCTTCGGCGCGGCCGGCTCGATCGCGAACGACAGCGCGCCGTCCTTCATCTTCACCGTCACCTCGCCGCCGTGCACCAGCTTGCCGAACAGCAATTCCTCGGCGAGCGGCTGCTTGATCTTCTCCTGGATCAGGCGACCCATCGGTCGTGCGCCGTACAGCTTGTCATAGCCCTTGGTCGTCAGCCACGCCTTCGACTCGTCGTCGAGAACGATGTGCACGCCGCGATCCGCCAGCTGGAGTTCGAGCTGGAGGATGAACTTGTCCACCACCCGCGCCACGACTTCGGTCGGGAGGTACCCGAACGGCACCACCGCATCGAGACGGTTGCGGAATTCCGGCGTGAACATCTTCTGAACCGCCTGCTCGTCCTCGCCCTCACGAGTGAGATTCCCGAAGCCGACCGTCTCGCGCGCCATGTCGCTGGCACCCGCATTGGTCGTCATGATCAGGATGACGTTGCGGAAATCGACCGACTTGCCGTGCTGGTCGGTCAGCCGCCCGTTATCCATCACCTGCAACAAGATGTTGAACAGGTCCGGATGCGCCTTCTCGATCTCGTCGAGCAGAAGCACGCAATGCGGGTTCTGGTCGACCGCATCGGTCAGCAGGCCGCCCTGGTCGAACCCGACATAGCCCGGGGGCGCACCGATCAGACGGCTGACCGAATGCCGCTCCATATATTCGGACATGTCGAACCGCTGGAGCGGAATGCCCAGAATCGTCGACAGCTGCTTGGCGACTTCGGTCTTGCCGACACCGGTAGGCCCAGTGAACAGATAGTTGCCGATCGGCTTCTCCGGCTCGCGCAGACCCGCCCGCGCCAGCTTGATCGCGGACGACAGCTTCTCGATCGCCGCATTCTGCCCGAACACCACGCGCTTCAGGTCCGTCTCAAGCGTGGCCAGTGCCAGCTTGTCGTCGGTCGACACCGACTTTGGCGGGATCCGCGCCATCGTCGCGATGACCTGTTCGATCTCCTTCGGCGTGATCGTCTTCTTGCGCTTGTTCGGCGGCACCAGCATCTGCATCGCGCCGACCTCGTCGATCACGTCGATCGCCTTGTCCGGCAGCTTGCGGTCGTTGATGTACCGCGCCGACAGCTCGACCGCTGACTTGATCGCATCGGGCGTGTACTTGACGTTGTGGTGATCCTCGAACGCCGAGCGCAGGCCCGCGAGGATCTTGATGGTATCCTCGATCGTGGGCTCGTTCACGTCGATCTTCTGGAAGCGCCGCAGCAACGCGCGGTCCTTCTCGAAGTGATTGCGGAACTCCTTGTACGTCGTCGAGCCGATGCAACGAATGGTGCCGCCCGACAAAGCCGGCTTGAGCAGGTTCGACGCATCCATCGCGCCGCCGCTGGTCGCGCCCGCACCGATCACGGTGTGGATCTCGTCGATGAAGAGCACGGCGTCCGGCAGCTTCTCGAGCTCGTTGACGACCGCCTTCAGTCGCTCCTCGAAGTCGCCGCGGTACCGCGTGCCCGCCAGCAACGCGCCCATGTCGAGCGAGTAGATGATCGCCGGCAACAGCACGTCGGGCACGTCACCCTCGACGATCTTCCGCGCCAGGCCTTCGGCGATCGCGGTCTTCCCGACGCCGGGATCACCGACATAGAGCGGGTTGTTCTTCGACCGGCGGCACAGGATCTGGATCGTACGATCCACCTCCGGCCCGCGCCCGATCAGGGGATCGACCTTGCCGTTCTTGGCCTTCTCGTTGAGGTCGACCGTGAATTGCTTGAGCGCGCTTTCCGTCTTGCCCTTCTCCTGTCCCTTGGCCGGCTTCTCGTCGTCGGCACCCTTTGGCGTGGAGGCTTCAGTCGCCTGCTGGCCACCCTTGCCGACGCCGTGGCTGATGAAGCTGACCGCATCGAGGCGGCTCATGTCCTGCTGCTGCAGGAAATAGACCGCATAGCTCTCGCGCTCGCTGAACAGGGCGACGAGCACATTGGCACCCGTCACTTCGTCGCGGCCCGAGGACTGGACGTGGAGGATCGCACGCTGGACGACGCGCTGGAACCCGCTGGTGGGGGAGGGGTCGGTCGCCGCATCGACCTTCAGCGCATCAAGCTCGCTATCGAGGTAATGCGCGACGGTATTCTTCAGTTCGCCGATCTCGACGTTGCACGCGGTCATGACCTTCGACGCATGTTCGTCGTCGATCAGCGCGAGCAGCAGATGCTCCAGCGTCGCATATTCGTGGCGCCGGGACGACGCCGCCTCGAGCGCCTTGTGCAGCGTGGTCTCGAGGGCGGGTGCAAATGATGGCATTTACAATACTCCTGTCGGGCCGCGAGAACGCAAGCCCTTTGCCACTATGTCGGAACTGATATCGGTCGCATCAAGCACTTGAACCGTGGCCCGACCGTTCCTGCGTCGGTTAAAGATCACGCGGCGCTCCTCCCTTGCTCCGTCATCCTGGGCTCGACCCAGGATCCAGGGCCAAGACCGCGGACGCTTATGGCTCTGGATCCCAGCGTTCGCTGGGATGACGGCGGGATGGGGCCATGCGGCAATGGTCGATCGAACAGTGCCGGTCGATGCCGTGGCAGCGAACAGAGGCACCGCCGCGCCGGTCACCGCCTGAACAGGTCGTCAGCGATGGCGCGATGACTGACGGCACGGTCCTTCTTGACCTGGCAGCGCGCGATCTCGCCCTGCAGCACGGTGATGCGTGCATCGAGTTCGGCGACCGACAACGGATCGAGGTCCTGCCGCACAAGTGCGTCAAGCAGATCGTCGGGACGGGAGGGGGCGTCTTCCAGGTCCATCGTGTCTGCAACGTTGACCCACACCCGAGTAATGTCAATAAGGCGCGGAATTCAAAAGGGACGTGACGAGCAGATGACCGCGATACCCGAAAACCAATCCAGTAACTTAAGTGTACCTGACGTCATGAAGGCGATCGACCCGGAACAGCCCGGCGGTCCCGACGTGCTGGTGCTCGTCGATCGTCCGGTGCCGCAGCCCGGGCCGGGCGAAGTGCTCGTCAAGGTCGCCGCGGCCGGCGTCAATCGCCCCGAGGTCATGCAGCGCCAGGGCAAGTATCCGCCCCCGCCCGGTGCGCCCTCGATCCTCGGCATGGAAATCTCCGGTACGATCGTCGCGGTCGGCCAAGACGTCGGCGACGAACAGATCGGCCAGTCGGTCTGCGCGCTGATCTCCGGCGGCGCCTATGCCGAATACGCGGTCGCGCCGTTCGGCCAGTGCCTGCCCGTGCCCGCAGCGCTGACGATGGTCGAAGCCGCGGCGATGCCCGAGACGCTCTTCACCGTCTGGACCAACCTCTTCGAACGCGCCTACGCCACCGAAGGCGACACGGTACTCGTCCACGGCGGCACCAGCGGGATCGGCACGATGGCGATCGGCCTGTGCAACGTCTTCGGCATCGACATCATCGTCACCGCCGGCTCGAAGGCCAAGTGCGAAGCCGCGCTCAGCCTCGGCGCGACCCACGCGATCGACTACAAGACCGAGGATTTCGTCGAGCGCGTGAAGCAGATCACCGGCGGCAAGGGCGTCGCCGCGGTGCTCGACATGGTCGGCGGCGATTACGTCCCGCGCAACCTGCAATGCCTGGCGGAGGACGGCCGCCACGTCTCGATCGCGGTCCAGGGCGGCATGACGGCGACGGTCCCCCTGTTCGAAATCATGCGCCGCCGCCTGACGCTGACCGGCTCGACGCTCCGCCCGCGTGACACCGCGTTCAAGTCGCTGGTCGCCGACGAACTCGCCCGCACCGTCTGGCCGCACGTCGAGGCCGGCAAGCTGAAGCCAGTGATCGACCGCGTGTTCGCCTTCGCTGACGCCCCCGCCGCGCATACGAGGATGGAAGCCGGCGACCACGTCGGAAAGATCGTGCTGACGATGGAGTGAGGGGGAGGGCAAACGCCTACCACTCAAACTGCACCACCCCGGCCTGCGCCGGGGTGGTCTCCTTGAGGCGCTAATCAAAACCAAAGCTTGTTCTCCCGCGAAGGCGGGAGCCCAGACTGGATCCCCGCCTTCGCGGGGAAACACGCTATCGGCGCTGACTTCTAACAGTCACCGGACTGCGACCACCCTGTAACAATACTCCGCTATTACTCGCGGCGAGGGATACCTTGCCGGGGGACGAGCTCATGAACGCCGTAACGACGTTTTCGCCATCTAGCATCATGGGCGCCGACATCACCGATATCGCCGACTTCATCCACTCGCGCCCCGCCATCCCGGAGCCGATCGTCGAGCGGCGCCAGTACCGCACGATCTGGATCTCCGACGTCCATCTCGGCACGCGGGGCTGCAACGCGGGCATGCTCAACGACTTCCTCGATCACGTCGACAGCGAGACGATGTACCTCGTCGGCGACATGATCGACGGGTGGCGCCTGAAGAAGAAATTCTACTGGCCCGCCGCCCATAACGACGTCCTCTGGCGCCTGCTCAAGCGCGCCAAGCGCGGCACGCGCGTCGTCTACATCCCCGGCAATCACGACGAAGTGTTCCGGCAATATTCGGGGCTCGACTTCGGCGGCATCTCGATCCGCCGCAAAGCAATCCACGAGACCGCCGACGGGCGTCGCCTGCTGGTGCTCCACGGCGACGAGTTCGATGCGATCACGCTCGCGCATCGCTGGGTCGCGCATATCGGCGACGCGGCCTACACGATGCTGATGGGCCTCAACCGCTGGGTCAACGGCGCGCGTCGCCGGATGGGCATGCCCTATTGGTCGCTGTCGAAGCACGCCAAGGCCAAGGTCAAGAACGCGGTCGCCTTCATCTCGCACTTCGAGGAGGTCGTCGCGCACGCCGCTGATGCGCGCGGCGTCGACGGGGTCGTCTGCGGCCACATCCACACCGCCGAAATGCGCGAGATCGCCGGCATCGAATATTACAACGACGGCGACTGGGTCGAAGGCTGCACCGCGTTGGTCGAGCATTTCGACGGCCGCATGGAGTTGCTCCATTGGGGCGACGAAATCGCCGCGCGCGAGAAGGACAAGGTCGTCGCGTTGGCCGCCTAACCCAAAATCCTCTCCCCGTCGGGGAGAGGGAAAGACGCGAAGCGGCGAGGGTGAGGGCAAGTCCACCGCACTAAACAAAAAGCGTGCCCTCACCCTCCCACCGCAAGTGCGGCGGGCCCCTCCCTCTCCCCTTGGGGAGAGGGGTAAAATGGAGAGAAGACCGATGCGTATCGCGATCGTCACCGACGCCTGGAGCCCGCAAGTCAACGGCGTCGTCCGCACCCTCCAGTCGGTCCAGCGCGAACTCGAATCGATCGGCCACCAGGTCCTGGTAGTCTCCCCCGAGCGCTTCGCCTCGATGCCATGCCCGACTTACCCCGAGATCCGCCTCGCCTTCGCCCGCTCCGGCGCGGTCGGCCGCATGCTGGCAAGCTTCGGGCCGGACGCGATCCACCTCGCCACCGAGGGCCCGGTCTGCCTCGCCGCGCGCTCGTGGTGCCTCGCCCGCGCACTCCCGTTCACCAGCGCCTATCACACGCAGTTCCCCGATTACGTCGCCGCCCGCACCGGCGCGAACCCCGACTGGATCTGGCGCTACATCCGCTGGTTCCACCGCCCCGCGCAGTCGATCCTCGTCTCCACGCCATCTGTTGCGAAGGCGCTTGCAGAACACGGCCTGAATCAGGTCCGCGAATGGGGCAGGGGCGTCGACTTCGCGCAGTTCGGCCTCGACGGCGCGCGCGACCCCGAGATGGCGGCGCTGCCCGGCCCAATCCAACTTTATGTCGGCCGCGTCGCGGTCGAGAAGAATATCGAGGCGTTCCTGTCCTCCGCGCATCCCGGCACCAAGGTCGTGGTCGGCGACGGCCCCGCGCGCGCCTCGCTCGCACGCCGGTTTCCGGACGCGGTGTTCCTCGGCCAACGCTCGGGCCTCGACCTCGCCGCCGCCTATCGCACCGCCGACGTCCTCGTCTTCCCGAGCCGCACCGACACCTTCGGTCTCGTCATGATCGAAGCCCTGGCGTGCGGCACGCCCGTTGCAGCCTATCCCGTCACGGGCCCGATCGATGTCCTCGACACCCGTGTCGGCGCGATGCACGACGACCTCGACAGCGCGATCGCCGCTGCACTCACCCGCGACCGCGTCACCTGCGCCGCCTATGCCGCGCGCTACAGCTGGCCGGCCAGCGCGCGCCCGTTCCTGCACGCGCTGGTGCCGCTCGATCGCCCGCTGGACCGTCCGCTCATGGCGGCCTGATGCCGCCTCATGCTTGCGTGCTTGCTTGATAGCCCGCCGCGCACTAAGTCTCTCTCATGTCAGGCCGCTCCGAAAGGGGCGGCCCTTTCTATTTTTACGGAGTTTCCGCCGTGGCCCAGCCGCTCATGCCCCACGCGACCGCCGCCTGGATGGTCGACAATACCGCGCTCAGTTTCGAGCAGATCGCGGACTTCTGCGGCCTGCACATCCTCGAGATCCAGGCGATCGCCGACGACACGACGTCGACCAAGCTGACCGGTCGCGATCCCGTCCGCGCGCACGAGGTGACGCAGGAAGAGATCGACAAGGGTGCTGCCGATCCCGATTACCAGCTCAAGATGATCAAGGGTCCCGAGCAGGTCCGCCGTACCAAGGGTCCGCGCTACACGCCGGTCTCGAAGCGCCAGGACAAGCCCGACGGCATCGCCTGGATCATCCGCAACCACCCGGAGATCACCGACGGCGCGATTTCGCTGCTGATCGGCACCACCCGCACGACGATCGCCGCGATCCGCGACCGCAGCCACTGGAACATCGCCAATATCACCCCGAAGGACCCGGTCACGCTGGGTCTCACCTCGCAGCGCGAGTTGGACGCAGCAGTGGCGAAGGCGGCCAAGGCAGCCGGCATGGAAGCCCCCACCGACACCCGCCTCGAAGGCGACCGCGAAGTGCTCCTCCAGCAGCTCCGCGCCGAGCGCACCCAGGCAGCCGCGGACGCACAGTTCGTGGCAGACGGCGGCGTCCTCCCCGTCAAGCCGCTCTTCGACGACCCGTTCAAGCGCTGACCTTTCTTCCCCTCCCGCAAGCGGGAGGGGGTAGGGGGTGGGCCCGCGTTCACCTCCTACGATACGGCTAGCGAGGGCCGCCAACCGCCGAGCCCAGACTCAACCCGAAGCGGGGGGCGACCCCCCTTATCCGTCATGCCGGGCTCGTTCCGGCATCCACGGTCCCGCAAAATCGATAGAATATAGTTCGCGGAAGGGTGGACCCCGGAACAGATCCGGGGCGACGGAACTTGCACGAATTCGCCAATCTAATCCTCCCCCGCCAGGGGGAGGTGGCACCGAAGGTGACGGAGGGGGAGGACACGGAACAGAGGTGGCGCTTGCC
>JAJNQF010000017.1 GCA_021154945.1 Sphingomonas sp. | reverse complement strand
GACTTCGTGCTGCCGCAACCCGATGCGCCGGTCGAGGCGGAGCCGACCCTTGCGGAGCCGATCGCTGCCGCGCCGATCGCTGGCGAGCCGGTGCTGGCCGAAGAGCCGCCTGTCGTTGAAGAACCCGTTGCCGAGGTGTTCGCCCCACCCCCGATCGACACGCCGCCTGCTGCCGCGCCCGAACCGTCGCTCTATTCCGCGCCCCTCAGCGAAACCCCGTTCATGGCGCTGGGCGCGGTCGCCCGAGGGCTGCCGTTCGTCGCCGAGGCGTTTCGTCACGCCAAGCTCGCCGAGACCGAACCTCCCGTCGTCGAACCGACCGGACCTGCGCCGGCGGACCGGTTCGAGATCTCCGACCTTGTCGCGCGGATCGAGGCGTTCAACCGCGACCGTATCGTCGACGCCGCCACCCCGACACCGGCGGCGGCCGAAATTGAGAGCTTCCGCTTCGAAACCGACGCGCAAGGCATCATCCGCATGGTCGACGGCGTCGCGCGCTCGGCGCTGGTCGGCGTGTCGCTCGCCTATGCCGCGCAGCAGGGCGAGGCGCATCTCGACGGTGTCGCGGCCGGCGCATTCCGCCGCCGCTCGCGGTTCAGCGACGCGCGGCTCGAAGTCGGCGGACTGTCGGACGCGTTCGGATCGTGGCGGCTGTCGGGCGTGCCCGCGTTCGAACACGCGTCGGGCCGCTTCATCGGTTTCCGCGGCACCGCGCGCCGCCCGCGTCGCGACGAGACCGCCCACGCGGGGCGCGTGCCGGTGCGCCCATCGTCGCCCGTCGCGGATTCGCTCCGGCAGCTCGTCCACGAACTGCGCACGCCGACCAATGCGATCGCCGGGTTCGCCGAACTGATCGAGACGCAGTTGCTCGGCCCCGTCTCGCCGACCTATCGCGACCGTGCGACGGCGATCCGCACGCAGGCGGGCGACCTGCTCGCCGCGATCGACGATCTCGACACCGCAGCGCGGATCGAAGGCCATGCGCTCGATCTGAGGCCGACGACGGTGCCGGTCCGTGCTTTGCTCGACCGCGTCACGAAGGATCTGCAACCGCTCGCGACGTTGCGCGGGGCGAGCCTGTCCGTGGCGATGCCGGCGGGCGACTGCGATATCCTCGGCGACGATCGCGCGGTCGAACGGCTGGTCGGCCGCCTGCTCGCCGCGCTGGTTTCGGCCGGGCGGCAGGGCGAACAGCTTGGGATCGTCGTGCGGCCGGTGGCCGACACGGTCACGATCGAGTTCGACCGCCCCGCCGCACTCGTCGCGCATGCGACCGACGTGCTGCTCAGCATCGACGCCGAACAGGAGAGCGACGGCGCGCCGCTGCTCGGCACCGGCTTCGCGCTGCGCCTCGCGCAGAATCTCGCGGTCGAACTCGGCGGCGTCCTGACGATCGGCGCGGAACGCCTCACGCTGCAACTCCCGGCCGCCGATGTCGTGGAAGCGGAGCGTACCGCCGACGACCAGCGGTGACCTACCGCCCGCCGCGGCCGACCGACGCGCAGCGGGTGGTCTGGCCCGAAGATTTCGGCACCCGCTTCACCGTATTCGTGGATGTCGAGGAAGAGTTCGACTGGCGCGCTCCCCATGATTCCCGCAACCGCGCGACGACCGCGATGGCCGCATTCCCCGACGCGCATCGCCGGTTCGCCGAGCGTGGCGTCGCGCTCACCTGCATGATCGACCACCCGATCGCCACCGATCCGGCTTCGGTCGCGATCCTGTCGCGCGTCGTCGAGGATGGACGGTCGGAGATCGGCACACAGTTGCATGCCTGGGTCAATCCGCCGTTCGAGGGGGCGGCGACATCGGCGGCGAGCTATGCGGGGAACCTGCCGCGGGCGTTGGAGGCCGCCAAGCTCGAGACGCTCACGTCGGCGATCACGACCGCATTCGGCGCGGCTCCTCGTGCGTATCGCGCCGGCCGTTACGGCATCGGGCCGCATAGTTTCGACCTGCTGGCGGCGCTTGGCTACCGGATCGATAGTTCGGTTCGTCCCGGCTACGATTACAGCGGCGATGGCGGCCCGGACTTCTCGATGGCGGACGCGGGCGCGTATCGCGCGCGCGGCATCGTCGAGCTGCCGCTGACCACCGTATTCACCGGCCGCGCGCGACGGGGCGGTGCCTGGCTGTACCGTGCGCTAGGCCGCGTACCGAAGGGCCGGGGGGTATTCGCGCGCGCGCGCCTGTTGTCGCGGATCGCGCTGACCCCCGAGGACATGCCGATCGCTGCCGCGCTCGAGGCGGTGGCGGTCGCGGCGGGCGAAGGGTTGCGGCTGTTCAACCTGTCGTTCCACTCGCCGTCGCTCGCGCCCGGCCATACGCCTTATGTCCGCGATGCTCAGGATTTGAAGCGGTTCCATGCCTGGTGGACGACGATGCTCGACGAGTTCGACCGTCGCGGCATCCGCAATGCCTCGCTTGACGAGATCGTCGCTGCGTTGGGGTGAGGTCCTGCCGAAGCCGGTGAGACAATCGGCGCTGCTGGGATACAGATAGATTGTTTCCCCGCGAAGGCGGGGACCCAGACTGGGCTTCCGCCTTCGCGGGAGAACAATAAGCGGGCGCGAGGCGGATAGCTTGAAGCGATGTCGGCCTGTCGGACCGGTCGACGAACTCGACAGCCGTAGTGTCCGCGCCAGCAGCGCCTCGACTCCGACTATCTCCCCTCCC
>JAJNQF010000016.1 GCA_021154945.1 Sphingomonas sp. | reverse complement strand
TAGGGCATCGTATCGGCTCTCAACAGGTCACTCGCGACTGAATTGAAACCGGACCTCGCCAATATGGTGAGCAAGCGCCCGCTATCAAGCTTCTGGTCCTCAAGTGCAACATCTACGACCGCTTCGAACAATCGCCCGAGATCTCCATCCAGCAGACTAAGGGGCCCCAGCACCTCCATATGGCGGGTGATCTCGGCTGGATGGCGGATCAGCCCGGCTAAAACGCGCTTGGCCAGCGCGTAGTCAATGCCGGCGGCCCAGAAAGCCTTAGTGTCGGCGGTGACTGGCGCAGCGGGGGGCTTCCAGCCGCCCTTGGGGCGCTCGCCGCGGGGGACGAAGGGCGCGCGGACGGGTTTGAAATGCTCGTAGAAGCGGTTCTTGAACTCGGCATGGTATTGCTGCTTCACCGACGGGTCGGCGATGCCTTCCGCGAGTTCGTGGAGGCGGCGCTTGAGGCCGGCGCGCTGTTCGGGAGTGTCGAGCGCCTCGGCGGCGACTTCGGACGCCCATAGCCGGTCGACGAGCTGTTCGGGGGTCTTGAGCAACGCCTCGAACGCCCCGGGACCGCCGGCACGGACGAGATCGTCGGGGTCCTGGCCTTGCGGGAGCGTGACGAAGGCGAGGCTGCGGCCGGGCGCCAGTAGCGGGAGAGCGCGGTGGGCGGCCCGGAGCGACGCCTTCTGGCCGGCGCCGTCGCCGTCGAAGCAGAGCAGGGGCACGTCGACCATCCGCCACAGTCGTTCGAGCTGCGCTTCGGTGAGCGCGGTGCCGAGCGGGGCGACCGCTTCGCCGAAGCCGGCCTGGGCGAGCGCGATGACGTCCATATAGCCCTCGACCACGAGCACGCGGCCGGACTTGCGCGAGGCGGGGGCGGCCTTGTCGAGATTGTAGAGCGTGCGGCCCTTGTCGAAGAGCGGTGTGTCGGGCGAGTTGAGGTATTTGGGCTCGCCACCGTCGAGCACGCGGCCGCCGAACGCGATCGTCCGCCCGCGGGGGTCGCGGATCGGGATCATCAGCCGGCCGCGGAACCGGTCGTACGGGTCCTTGCCTTCGACCGAGATGAGCATGCCGGACTCGACCAGCATCGGATCGCCGTACTCCTTCAGCGCGGACTTGAGCTTGCCGCGGCTGTCGGGGGCGAACCCCATGCCGAATGCGCGCGCCGTCTCGGGCCTGATCCCGCGGCGGTCGAGAAGCGCGCGGGCTTCGGTGCCGGGGAGGCCGTTCAGTTGTTCGGTGAACCAGTTGGCGGCGTCGGACATGACCTCGTGCAGGCCTTTGGCGCGTTCGGCCTTGGCGGCGGACTGGCGGTCCATCGCGGGCATGTCGAGCCCGGCGGCCTGGGCGAGCTCCTTGACCGCGTCCATGAAGGGCAGGCCGCGCTGGTCGGTCATCCACTTGATCGCGTCGCCGTGCGCGGAGCAGCCGAAGCAGTGGTAGAAGCCCTTGTCGTCGTTGACGTAGAAGCTGGGCGTCTTCTCGTTGTGGAACGGGCAGCAGCCCTTGTGCTCGCGACCGGCCTTGGTGAGTTTGGTGGTTTTTCCGACGAGCGCCGAGAGCGACGTGCGGGCGCGGAGTTCGTCGAGGAATTGTGGGGTTAGGGCCATGGGATGACTTTGGTGGGAGTGGTTTGTGCGACCACGCCCTCCCCCGACCCCTCCCGCAGGCGGGAGGGGAGTAGAAGGGGGGCTGCCTTCGCGGGGAGCGCAACAGAGTCCCCCTTCCGCTTGCGGGAGGGGTTAGGGGAGGGGCGTTCCGCAAGTACGCGCCCGATCTCGACCACTACGCCCTCCATCCGCTCCAACACGTCGTTGTTCCAGAACCGGATCACACGGTAGCCTTGTTGTTCGATGAAACGCGTTCGCCGCGCGTCGTCGTCGGAGTGCCAGTCATGCTGTCCGCCGTCGACCTCGATCACGAGCTTGGCCCCGCGGGAAACGAAGTCGCAGATGAACGGACCGATCGGGACTTGCCGATTGAACCGCACGCCCGAAGTTCGACGCGCGGCGAGGTGCTGCCATAGCGCGCTTTCGGCCCGCGTGGGGTTGGTGCGGAGTGCTCGGATGCGGGTGCGTTGTTCCAATGCTCCGTCTCCTTTGTGGCACTGCCCTCCCCCGACCCCTCCCGCGAGCGGGAGGGGAGCAGTCAGCTCAGCGCTGCCTTTACCAGGCCGCTGGCCTTACTCATGTCCAGCTCGCTTGCGTGGCGCGCCTTCAGTTCGGCCATCACGCGGCCCATGTCCTTCATGCCTGTCGCGCCGAGCTCGTCCTTGATCGCCTCGATCGCCGCCGCGGTCTCCGCCTCGCTCATCTGCTGCGGGAGGAAGCGTTCGATCACCGCGACCTCTGCGGTCTCCGCATCGGCGAGCTCCTGGCGGCCGCCCTTCGAGAACATCTCGATCGACTCGCGGCGTTGCTTGACCATCTTCTGCAGCACTTCGATCACCAGCGCGTCGTCGCTCTCCGGCGGTTTCCCCGTCCGCGCCTCGATGTCGCGGTTCTTGATCGCGGCCTGGATCAACGAGATAGCGTTGCGGCTCTGCTTGTCGCCGGCCTTCATGGCGGTCAGCTGCGCAGCCTTGATGTCGTCGCGAATCATGTACTGGTCTTTCGGGCGGTTCGGGATAGCCCGACGGGATAGCGCGTCCGCCGAATGTTTAACAGATTGACGCTGCGGCGCGGCGGCCTTAGCGGACACCACTTAGCGACATCGTCAATGTAAAGAGAGTGCCCAGCCTGATGGCCGACGCCCAGCCTATAGCCATGCCTGCCGGTGCAACAGGCGTCCTCGTCCTCGCCAATGGCGACGTGATCTGGGGTCGCGGGTTCGGCGCAGAGGGCAGTGCGGTCGGCGAAGTGTGCTTCCACACCGCGATGACCGGCTATCAGGAGGTGCTGACCGACCCGTCTTTCGCCGGGCAGATGATCTGCTTCACCTTCCCGCACATCGGCAATGTCGGCGCGAACCCCGACGACGTCGAGGCGGACGACCCGCACGCGCTGGGGATCATCGTCCGCGAGGACGTGACGCAGCCGTCGAGCTTCCGCGCGGTCGAGGGGCTGGATGGCTGGATGAAGCGGCACGCGCGGATCGGGCTTTCGGGCGTCGACACGCGTGCGCTGACGCGGCGGATCCGGGTCGCGGGGGCGCCCAATGGGGTGATCGCGCATTCGGCTAGCGGCGAGTTCGATGTGGCGGCGCTGCTGGCGATGGCGCGGGCTTGGCCTGGGCTTGAGGGGATGGACCTCGCCAAGGACGTGTCGACCGAGATGCATTATGGCTGGGGTGAGGATGCGCCCGGCGGCACGTGGCGGCTGGGCTTCGGCTATGGGGACAGCTCGCAAGCAGGAGAGGGCGCTTCTGCTCCCCTCCC
>JAJNQF010000009.1 GCA_021154945.1 Sphingomonas sp. | reverse complement strand
GAGGGGGAGGACACGGAACAGGCGTGCCTCTTACCTCCCCCTCCGTCTGGCAAGCGCCAGCCACCTCCCCCTGGCGGGGGAGGATCGAAGGGGGGCGTCAGATCGCCAGGGTCTGGGCGACGATCGCCGCCTGGGTCCGGTTGCGGACGTTGAGCTTGCGCATCAGGGCGGTCATGTGGACCTTCACGGTGGCCTCGGCGATGCCGAGATCGAACGCGATCTGTTTGTTGAGCAGGCCCGAATGGACGCCGCGGAGTACCCTGATCTGGGTCGGTGTCAGCGCCGCGTGGGTCCCCAGCGCTGGTGCCGGCGCTGGTGCCGCCGGTTTTGCCGCCACCTTGGCCGCCGGGGGATGCCCGATGTCGTGGCCGGTCCGTTCCATGGTCATCCTCCCTGAGCTTCAGCCTGTGCCGCGACGATTCAGTGCCGCCACAGGGTTTGCGCCGTTGATCCAGCGATCCGCTTATACGGATTCGGTTGGACAGGTTTTGAGTATGGGCCACGGATTTGTACGCAATCAAGCCTTTTCTGTTGTCAGACCGAAAAGACCTGTCGTACAGATATTGCAATCACCAGCAGGCGAAGGCGCCGCTGAGCGACGGGAGGGGCCTGATGCCACGAGCACCGGACACGCGTGCACGCAACGCAACGGATGCGCGCGCTAGAACGCGGGCAGCACGCCGATGATCGGTACCGACATGCGGCTGGTGATCGCCGCGCTGGCCGGCATCGGCCTCGCCGTGGTGATGATCGTCCGTGGGCGACTCCACCCCTTTATCGGCCTGTTGTGCGGCGCGTTCACCGTCGGGCTGCTCGCCGGGCTGCCGCTCCCTGACGTCGCCAAGGCTGTGCAGAAGGGCGTCGGCGACATCATCGGTGGCACCGGGCTGGTCGTCGCGCTGGGCCTGTCGCTGGGCGCGATGCTGCATCTGTCGGGCGCCGCCGCGTCGCTGGCCAAGGCGGCGCTGCGGATGACCGGCGTCCAGGCCGCGCCCTGGGCTACGCTGGGCATCGCGATCGTCGTCGGACTGCCGCTGTTCTTCGAGACCGGGCTGGTCCTGCTGCTACCGATCGTCGTCGCGGCGGCCGAGGAGATGACCGGCAAGGACGGCCCGGACCGCGACGCCGCCAAGCTGCGGCTGATCATGCCGGCGCTGGCGGGGCTCGGCGTGGTTCATGCGCTGGTGCCGCCGCATCCGGGCCCCTTGCTCGCGGTCGAAGCGCTCGGTGCCAGCCTCGGCAAGACGATGCTCTACGGGATCGCCATCGCCATCCCGACGGCGATCATCTCCGGGTCATTGCTGGCGAAGTTCACGACGCGCGGCGTGCGGCTGGAGGCGCCGGTGCTGCACGATCATGCGCTCTCGATCGCACCGCCGGCGCGTATTCTGTCGCTGTTGATCGTACTGCTGCCCGTGCTGATGATCGCGACCGGCGAGCTGGGGCAGATGATCCCGGGGATGAAGGGCACCGCCTGGCTGGTCGCGGCGAGCAATCCGGTGGTCGCGCTGTTGCTGACCAACCTGATCGCCCTGCCGCTGTTGTTCGGCCGGCGGCTGCGCGATGCCGCGATCCAGAACGCGGTGTGGCACGAGACGATGGGCGCGGCGGGGGCGATCCTGCTCGCGATCGGCGCGGGCGGTGCGTTGAAGCAGGTGCTGGTGACCGCCGGCCTGTCCGACCTGCTGGCGCGCACCGTGCTGATGTATTCGATCTCGCCGCTGTTGCTGGGCTGGCTGGTCGCGGTCGGCATCCGCCTGGCGGCCGGCTCCGCGACCGTGGCGACGATCACCGCGGTCGGGATCATGCCGGGCGTGGTCGCCAGCTCGGGCGTGTCGCCGGAGTTGGTCGTGCTGGCGATCGGCGCGGGCTCCGTATTCTTCAGCCACGTCAACGATCCGGGATTCTGGCTGGTCAAAAGCTATGTCGGGACCAGTACCGCGGACACGTTTCGCACATGGTCGATGCTGGAGACGGCGATCTCGGTGGTCGGCCTCGCGCTGGTGATGGCGCTGAGCTATGTCGTCTGACGATGCCGCAGCCCCACATTCGAGGCCGGTCGTGACCGGCGGCGAGCGGCTGGCGGACCGGGCCTATACCGGGATCGTCCAGATCATCCTCGACGAGCAGCTCGCGGTCGGCGACCGATTGCCCGCGGAGGACAAGCTGGCGACGATGTTCGGCATGTCGCGGACGATCGTGCGCGAGGCCTTGGCGCGGCTCGCGTCGGACGGGATCACGCAGGCGCGGCGCGGAGCCGGTTCGTATGTCAAGCGGCGACCGTCGGAGCGACTCGGGTCGCATATGCCGATGGCGGACATCGCGGCGACCTTGGGCACCTACGAAGTGCGTTTCGTGCTGGAGGCGGAGGCGGCGCGGCTGGCGGCACAGCGCCGGTCGCATCACCAGATGGACGCGATCGAGCGCGCGCTGGAGGCGCTGCGGACGGCGCTGCTGTCCAACGCGCCGGCGCATGACGAGGATTGGGTGCTGCACCGCGCGATCGCGGAGGCGACCGCCAATGCCGCGTTCCTGCCGGTCTTCGATCATCTCCAGGACGCGGTGATGCGGATCCTGCGCGCCGGCGTCGACATATCGCGGTCGCGCGCGCCCGAGGTGATCAAGGCGATGATGGACGAGCATGACGCCATCGTCGAGGCGATCCGCGCGCAAGACGCCGACGGCGCGGCGCTGGCGATGCGCTGGCATCTGTCGCAGGGGCGCAAGCGGCTGATGCCCTGACACGGCCGATGGCGCCGCACTGCGACCATGGTCGTAGATGATACGCCCGGCAGCATACGGTAGAGTGATCTCCGCAACGACACGTCGCCAAGCCGGACACACGGTACGCGCCACGTGCAACTAGGGGATGGACTGATGCATAGCGTCACACGCGATCGGCGACTTACCGGTATCTTGAATGGTAGCGCTACCAGTTTAGCGGTCCTCGCCGTCGCGTTGTTGTGCAGCCCCGCCCTGGCCCAGACCGCGCCGCCGCCGCCTGCCGAGGCCGACATGCCAGCCTCCGCACCCGATCAGGCCAGCGCCGCCGACCAAACCCTCGCGCCGCAGCTGCCTGCGCAAAGCGACGACCGGGCTGCGAGCACCAACGACATCGTCGTCACCGGCACGCGCATCACGTCGAGCGGCTTCAACGCGCCGACCCCGACGACGGTGATCGGCGAGGAGCAGATCCTCAAGAACGCGCAACCCAACATCTTCACGACGGTGGCGCAATTGCCCTCGTTGCAGGGCTCGACCGGCGCCAATACGGGGACGTTCAGCACGTCGAGCGGATCGCAGGGGCTCAGCTCGTTCTCGCTGCGTGGTCTCGGCACGATCCGCACGCTGACGCTGCTCGACGGCCAGCGCGTCGTCGGCGCCAACGTCACCGGCGTGCCCGACATCAGCCAGTTCCCGCAATTGCTGATCAAGCGCGTCGACATCGTCACCGGCGGTGCGTCCGCGTCCTACGGCTCGGATGCGGTCGGCGGCGTGATCAACTTCATCACCGACACGAAGTTCACCGGGTTCAAGGCGAACGTGCAGACCGGCGTGACCACCTATGGCGACGACGGCCAGGTGCTGTTCCAGGCGGCAGTCGGCAAGAGCTTCGCCAACGACAGGCTGCACGTCATCCTGAGCGGCGAATATGCCAAGGAACAGGGCGTCGGCCCGGGCAATTTCGGCGAAGACCTCGCCGGCAGCCGCGACTGGTACCGTGCGACGACCTTGGTCAACACCGGCATCATGAATAACGGGTCGCCGCAATATCTGGTGCGCGATCATGGCCAAGCGTACCAATACACCAAATACGGCCTGATCAGCGCCGGCCCGCTGCAAGGCACCGCGTTCGACGCCAACGGCCAGCCCTTCCAGTTCCAGTATGGATCGAACGGCGTGCCGGCCAAGGACAGGGCCGGCAACGTCAACGGATGCTTCGTCGGCTTCTGCGTCGGCGGCGACCAGTCGGGGCATGTCGGATCGGGCACCTCGCTGCAATCCGCGATCCAGCGCCTCAACGGCTATACGCGCATCAGCTACGACGTCGCGCCCGACATGGAGGTCTATATGACCGCCAACGTCGCGCAGGTGAAGACGCACAACCAGCCCAATCCCGGCTCCGCGAAGACCGGACTGACCGTGCAGTGCGCGAACCCGTATCTGCCCGCGTCGATCTCGGCCGCCTGCGCGGCGAACGGCATCACCAGCTTCCAATACGGGTTGAGCAACGCGATCCTGCCGAACATCCGGGTGAATACCGATCGTCGCCAATATCGCTTCGTCGGCGGCCTGAAGGGCAAGGCCGATCTGCTCGGGACGAACTGGACCTATGACGCGTCGTACGAGCACGGCATCAACATCACCGACATCGACGTCGACAACATCAGCCTGACCGGACGCTACAACCAGGCGATCAACGCGACGCGGATCAACGGCCAGATCGTCTGCGCCGACGCCGCCGCACGCGCCGCGGGCTGCCAGCCGATCAACATCTTCGGTGGCGCCACCCCGTCGGCAGCGGCGCTCGCCTATGTCACGCCCGCCGCGGGGCCGTTCCAGCATACCAAGCAGACGCAGGACGCCTTCGCGGGCAGCATCTCAGGCGAGCCGATCACTTTGTGGGCGGGGCCGCTCGCGGTAGCCGCGGGGATCGAGTACCGCCGAGAATTCTACCGCGTGAACGCCGATCCTTATGGTGCAGGCGTCTCCGACATCAGCCCGAACTCGACGCTGTATCCGGCCGATCCCAGCCTGAATTCGGTGAACGGCAGCAACTGGTATGCCGGCAACTACAAGAACGGCACGGGCAAGTACAACGTGCTGGAGAGCTTCCTGGAGCTGAACCTGCCGATCCTCAACTCCGACACGCTGGGTCGCGCGAACGTGAACGCGGCGGGCCGGGCGACGCGCTATTCGACATCGGGGGTCGTCTATGCCTGGAAGGTCGGCGGCACCTGGGACACGCCGCTCGACGGGCTCCGCTTCCGCGCCGTGACGTCGCGCGACGTCCGCGCGCCGAACCTGTCCGAGCTGTTCGCGGCACCGGTGACGACAACGGTCCCCAACTTCACCGATCCGCGCCGGACGGCCGAGAACCCGAACGGCCGCCAGGTGCTCATCATCCAGAACACGATCGGCAACACGGCGCTGAGGCCCGAGATCGCGCGCAATACCGAACTCGGCGTCGTCTATGCGCGGCCGAAATGGCTGCCCGGCCTCAGCCTGTCGTTCGACTATTACAAGATCAAGCTGAACGACGTGATCTCCAGCCTGTCCGCACAGCAGGTCGTCAACCTCTGCCTGGTCGACAACATCCCCGACACCTGCGGGGCGTTCGACCTCGACAGCGATTCCAAATTCGTCAACGTCCAGTCGTTCAACCTGGCGTCGATCAAGACCGACGGGTTCGATATCGAGGCGAGTTATCAGTGGCGCAAACCGCTGGGGATCGACGGCAATTTCACCCTGCGCGGGCTGACCACCCACGTGATCAAATACGTCACCGATCCGGGCCTGCCCGGCACGATCCCGGTCGATTCCGCGGGCGCGAACACCGGCGCGACGCCGAACTGGAAATGGCTCGTCACCGAGAGCTACGACAACGACGCGTTCAGCATCACGCTGCAGCAGCGCTGGTTCAGCGACGGCGTGTACGGCAACCAGTATGTCGTGTGCTCGGCCGGCAACTGCCCGGTCTCGACCAGCAACAACCCGACGATCGACAACAACACGATGAAGGGCGCGTTCTACTTCGACGTCGGCGGTGCACTGAACGTCACCAAGCAGGTGAGCATGTTCTTCAAGGTCGACAATCTGTTCGATCACGATCCAGAGCCTTCGCCGCAGACCAACACCGGACTCGACGTGAACCCCGCGCTGTACGACACCCTCGGCCGCTTCTACCGGATCGGCGTCCGCGCGCGGTTCTGAACGGAGCGCTCCACCGGCAATTCCTCCAAGCGCATACTCCCGGCGGCCCCCAGGTCGCCGGGAGTATGCGTGCGCACTCGGGCAGCCGTGATCGAACCACCGCCGAGTCCGAAGCGACCAGCGTGCATGTTGTAAACGTCGCCGCGGATCGGCACGGTTCCGTATCGCGCTATTGCAAGACGGTCACCATGACGGAGCCCTTCCCATCGATGTGAAACCAACGGGAGTCCTCGCGCAGCCCCGAACCTGGCTGGCGCAGGCCAGACACGGCGCGACGCAGGGCGTCGATCATGACGGCGTGTTGCGGCAGATCGCCGAGGAGGCCGGGTGGTCGGGCCGGTACGCCTTCCTGATCGTCATCTCCGCCGCGATCTCGCTGCTCGGCCTGCTCATGCCCTCGGTCGCGGTGCTGATCGGCGCGATGCTGCTGTCGCCGCTGATGATGCCGATCATCGGTCTCGGTTTCGGCATCGCCACGCTCGATTTCCACGAGATACGCCGCGCCGCGACCGCGCTTTTGCTGGGGGCGGTCATCGCGGTCACGCTGTCTGTGGTGCTGATCCTGTTGTCGCCGGTCCAGACGATCACCAGCGAGATCGCCGGGCGGACGCAGCCCACGCTGTTCGACCTGCTCGTCGCATTGCTGTCGGCGATCGCGGGCGGCTATGCGCTGATCCGCGGACGTGGCGGCACAGTGGTCGGGGTGGCGATCGCGATTGCCCTGATGCCGCCGCTGGTGGTGGTCGGCTTCGGCATCGCGACCTGGAACTGGGTCGTCTTTTCCGGCGCGTTGCTGCTGTTCCTGACCAACGCGATCACGATCGCGCTGACCGCGGCGCTGGTCGCGCGCTGCTATGGGTTCGGCAGCCATTTGTCGCCGCACCATACCGGCTTGCAGCTCGTCCTGTTCGCGGTCGCGATCAGCGTGCTGTCGATCCCGCTCGGCGCCGGGCTGCGCAGGATCGCCTTCGAGGCAGTCGCGCAGCGGCAGGTCCGCGATGCGCTGGGCGAAGACTTTCCGGCAGGCGCGCGGCTGAGCCAGGTCGAGATCGACCACGGCGTCACGCCGGTCCGGGTGCGGGCGGTGATGCTGACGCCGCGGATCGAGCCCGATGCGGACCGCAAGCTCGCCGCGGACCTGCGCCGGCGGCTGGCCCGGCCGGTCGACGTCCATATCGACCAGGTCCGGATTTCTCCCGAAACCGGCGCAGTCGAGGCAGCGCAGATCGCCCGCGCGGGCAATGGCGACGCCTTGCTCGCCGCCCGAGCCCGCGACCGGGCGATCGCCGACGTCGCGCTGATCGCGGGTGTCCCCGCCACATCGACGACCGTCGATGGCGAGGCGCGAACGATACGCGCCACCGCGGCGCCGCTGCCGGGCCTGGGGATAGCGGGGTATCGCGACCTGGAGCGACGCGCGGATGCCGCGGTACCCGACTGGCATGTGACCCTCGCCCCGCCCGGCGACGTCGCCTTGCCGGATATCGCGATCAAGGCGGGTGTGATCGACGATGCCGCCCTCGATCAGGCGGAATGGGTGTCCGTCCGGCTCGCCCGTACGCTCGACGTGAGCGGCGGAACGTTGCGCCAGCGCACCGCGGTGGCCGAGAGCATCGCCGCGCGCGGCGGCAGGGCAGCGGTCGGCAGCGCGGGCGGGCGCCTCCGTCTGGAATGGGCTCCTGCCCCGGAGGTACCGGACGTCGGCTCGTCACCGCAGACGCCATAGCCGGCGCTCCGTTGATGGGCAGAGCCTCGATACGCCGGAGACCCATCGCCGCAAGGGAGGCGTCCGGCCCCAGCGATGCCGGCGTCATGCTGAACAGGCGAAACCTGATAGGTACCGTCGACGTCGATCGGCTCGAACGCGATGTCATTCGCGAATATTTAGATGATGTAGCAAAGGCCGCATCGGCCTCGACAGCTGTTTTCGGTAAGAAAACTGGAGCGGGCGAAGGGATTCGAACCCTCGACCCCAACCTTGGCAAGGTTGTGCTCTACCCCTGAGCTACGCCCGCTCTGGCGCCTATGTCTCCGGTCTGAAGCGACACGGTGACTGGGTGAGGCGCGCTGTTAGCCCGGGGTTTCGGGAACGGCAAGCGCCTTTTCGATATTGGGGCGAAATTTCTCCCCCCGGAAAATGTCGGCCCGGTGTGCGGCGCAAAAAAAGGGGCGGACGTTGCCGTCCGCCCCTTCCTTGGCCACGCGTCTGGCGAAGCGATCAGAACTGGAAGTTCGCGCCGATCCGCATCGTCCGCCCCACTGCACCTATCTGCGTGTAGGTCGGGTTGTAGTTGACCGCGGCATAGTTGCCCGCGTTCAGCGGCGCCTTCTGGTCGAGCAGTTGACGACGTTGAAATACAGGTCGACCTTGACGTTGCCGGTCAGGTCGACGTCGACGAAGTGCTTTACGTGGCAGTTGAAGTTGGGGTCGGTGCTACCATAGGTGCTGCCGCCGTCGCACTCGGTGGTGCCGAACTGATCGTACGCCACCGCCTTGTAGCCCGACGTGTAGTACGCCGTCGCGGTGAGCGTGTACGCCTTATAGTCGATACTCGACGACCGGAAAAAGATTCCGCTTGGCGACTCGCTTCGTAGAACATTACAAGAACAATTGTGAACGAGTCGTCCGCCTTGATTGCCCGCCTGAAGCGGATCGCCACGACGGGAATGCCAACCCAGGGTGATGGGCGCGCCGATGATGCGTGGCTGACGCAGGGGATGGCCAAGGCGCAGTTGCACGAGGTTTTCGCGACCGTCGACGATGCGGCGAGTGGCGCAGGGTTCGCGGTGGCCTCGGTTCTGGCGGCCCGCGCGGCGCCGGTGATGTGGTTGCGGACCGATGCGAGCGAGCGCCAGGGCGGGCGGCTGCATGCGACCGGTCTGGTCGAGATGGGGCTCGACGTGACGTCGCTGGTGCTGGCGGTGGTCGAGGACGAGGCGGACTTGTTGCGCGCCGCCGCCGATGCCGCGCGGTGTCACGGGCTTGGCACGTTGCTGATCGAATCCTGGGGCCGTGCGCCAAAGATCGACCTGACCGCGACGCGGCGGCTGATGCTGGCGGCCGAAGCCTCGGGCGTGACCATCCTCAGCCTGCGTATCGGCGCCGAGCCCGTGCCGAGCGCGGCGGCGTCGCGCTGGCAGGTGGCGGCGTGTCGTTCCCGGCCCTTGGAGGCCGATGCACCTGGCAAACCTGCCTTCGACATCGAATTGCTGCGTCGACGCGGAGGCCAGGCCGGGCTTCGCTGGCGTGTGGAGTGGGACCGTGACGCGTACATCTTCGACCAAACCGCCTTCGAGCAAACCGCCTTCGCCTCTGGTGATCCCCCGGCGCTACCTGGCGCTGGTATTCCCGTGGCTGCCGATCGAGCGGCTGCGGACGATGCGGCCGCATCTGTTCGTCGGACGGGCTGAGACGCCGATCGCGTTCGTGGAAACGGTGTCGGGCGGGATCCGGCTCAAGGCGCTAGACCGTGAAGCAATGCGAGCAGGTCTCCGGCCTGGTCTGACGCTGGCGGATGCGCGGGCACAGGTACCCGAACTCGAGGTCTACGAGCATGACGCGCATGCCGACCACGAATGGCTCGAGCGGCTCGCGGACGGCTGCCAGCGCTACACGCCCTCGGTTGCGCTCGACGAGCCCGATGGGCTGATCCTCGATATCGCCGGGTGCGTGCATGAGTTCGAGGGCGAGCGCCGCCTTGCCGCCGATCTCGAGGAGCGCCTCGCGAGACGCGGGCTGCTGGTCCGCCACGCGTTCGGCGACACGCCCGATACCGCGCGGGCGCTGGCGCGGTTCGCTGGGGCACCTGCGCCGGATGAAAAGCGGGCGGTGAAGCGATTGCCGGTAGCAGCGCTAGGCCTCGACGAGGATGCGACCACCGCCTTGTCGCGCGCGGGGCTGAAGACGGTCGGCGACGTGATGGCACGCCCGCTTGCCACGATCGCGGCGCGGTTCGGCGAGGAGGCGGCGATGATGATCCGCCAGCTCGACGGATCGGTGAAGGGGCCGATCGTCGCGCGGCGGACGGTGGCGAAGATCGGTGTCGAACGCCGCTTCGCGGAACCCATCGCGCGCACCGAATACGTGCTGGAGATGCTCGCCGAACTCGCGACCGAAGCTGCCATTAAACTTGCCAACCGTCACGAAGGTGGCCGCCGCTGGGAAGCACGCCTCTTCCGCGCCGACGGCCTCGTCCAGCGACTGCGGATAGAGACCGGTCAGCCGACACGCGACGTGGCGTTATTGATGCGATTGTTCCGCGAACGGATCGACAGCCTAGCCGACCCGCTCGATCCGGGATTCGGCTATGATCTGGTGAGGCTCGATGTCGCGTTAGCTGAAAAGCTCGACGCGTCGCAGCTCAAGCTGGAGGGCGGCGAGGCGCAGAAAGGAGAGGTCGTACAACTCGAAGACCAACTCGGCACGCGTCTGGGTCGAACGCGTGTGCGCCGCTTTTCGGCGCGCGACAGTCACATCCCCGAACAGGCCGAGCTGATGCTGCCCGCCGCCGAGGCCCCTGCCCCGACGCCGTGGACCGCGCCCGAGACCGGCGAACCGCCACTCCGTCCGATCTACCTGTTCGACCCACCACAACCGATCGAATCGATGATGGCCGAGGTCCCCGACGGTCCGCCGCACCGCTTCCGCTGGCGCCGCACTGTGCACGACGTCGCGCATAGCGAAGGCCCCGAGCGGATCGCCGGCGAATGGTGGCGGCGCCAGGATATCCCGACGCGCGATTACTACCGCATCGAGGACCGCCGCGGCCGTCGCTTCTGGATCTTCCGCCACGGCTTGTATTCCGAGATGGAGACGCCGCGCTGGTACCTCCACGGCGTCTTCGCGTGACCACGCCGGCTGCCCCCACATTCGCAGAACTGGTCGCGGCCACCAATTACTCGTTCCTCGACGGTGCGAGCCATGCCGAGGATATGGTCAGCGAGGCGATCAGGCTGGAGCATGCGGGAATCGGCATCGCCGATCGCAACACGGTGGCTGGCGTGGTGCGTGCGCACAAGGCGTTGCGCGAAAAGCTGGCCGACCTTGATCTGCTCGGCCTTCCAGATCTTGATTTCAAGCTTGTAGTGGGTGCCCGTCTAGTCTTCGCAGACGGCACACAGGACATTGTGGCCTATCCCGAAACGCGGGCCGGATGGGGCAGGCTGACGCGGCTGCTGACCGTCGGCAATCTCCGCGCGGAAAAGGGTGGATGCATTCTCGGCCTTGGCGATCTGCTGCGGCATGCCGATGGTCTGCTGCTGATCCTGTTGCCCGAAACCAGCGCACGCGCTTCGACTCCACTGAAGGCGGGTCTGTTGCCGCCGCCGCGAAAGAATCCGATTTTAAAATCGACCCTGGCCATACTCGCCCGGAACCTGCACGGCCGGCTTTGGCTTGGCGTGTCGATGCCGCGCGGCGGTAGGGATCGTAGGCGGCTCTGCAGGCTCGCGCGGATCGCCGATCCGCTGGGCGTGCCGCTGCTGGCGACGTGCGACGCGCTGTATGCCGATCCCGACGACCGCCCGCTGCATGACATCGTCACCTGCATCCGCGAGGGCACCACCGTGCAGAACGCTGGCAAGCTGATTGCCGCCAATGCGGAACGGCATCTTAAACCCGGCAGGGAAATGGCGCGGCTATTCGGAGACCGCCCAGATGCGGTGGCCGAGAGCCTGCGCCTGCTTGAACGGATCGATTTCGATCTTACCCAGCTCTCTTACGAATATCCGCACGAGCCAATTCCCGACGGATGGGAGGCGCAGGACTGGCTCGAGGAACTCAGCTGGTCCGCGGCGCGCGAGAAGTTTCCCGACGGCGTTCCCGATCGGCTGATACGCCTGCTGACCGAAGAACTGCCGCTGATCCGGGAGCGGAAATACGCGCATTATTTCCTGACCGTGCACGACATCGTTCGCTATGCGCGGTCGCTCGATCCGCCGATCCTATGCCAGGGTCGGGGGTCCGCCGCCAATTCTGCGGTGTGTTGGCTACTCGGCGTCACGTCGGTCGACCCGATGAAATACGATCTGCTCTTCTCCCGGTTCGTATCGAGTGAACGCGACGAGCCGCCCGATATCGACATAGATTTCGAGCATGAGCGCCGGGAGGAGATCATGCAGTATATCTATGGTCGCTATGGGCGCCATCGTGCTGCGATCGCCGCGACCGTCATCCATTATCGGTCGCGCAGCACGGTGCGCGAAGTCGGCAGGGCGCTGGGGCTGACGGACGACGTGACGCAGCGGCTGACGAGTACCGTATGGGGCAGCTTCTCTGACACGTTCGATGATCGCCGATTTCGTGAGACCGGGTTCGATATCGAGAATCCCGAGATCGCGCGTTTGCGGACGATAGTCGCCGGATTGCTGAAATTTCCCCGGCATCTGTCGCAGCATGTCGGTGGGTTCGTTCTGACGCAGGGGCGGCTCGACGAGACCGTGCCGATCCATAATGGCGCGATGAAGGACCGGACGTTCATCGAATGGGACAAGGACGACATCGATGAACTGAAGATCATGAAAGTCGACATTCTCGCGCTCGGCATGCTGACCTGCATCCGCAAGAGCTTCGACCTCATGCGCCAGCACCAGCTCGGCGACCATCTGCTGAACACGATCGCCAACGACGAAAATCCGGCAGTTTATGATATGCTCTGCAAGGGCGACAGCATCGGCGTATTTCAGGTCGAAAGTCGTGCACAGATCAATATGCTGCCGCGGCTGCGACCACGCGTGCTGTACGATCTGGTCGTGCAGGTGGCGATCGTGCGGCCGGGGCCGATCGAGGGCGATATGGTGCATCCGTATCTGCGGCGTCGCAGTGGCAAGGAAAAGGTCGAATTCCCCTCGCCTGATCCAAAGCTCGGGCCGCCCGACGAGCTGCAGCAATTGCTCCGCTTCACCTACGGCGTGCCGCTGTTCCAGGAGCAGGCGATGAAACTGGCGATCGTCGCGGCGGGGTTCACGCCGAACGAGGCGAACCAGTTGCGGAAATCGATGGCGACGTTCCGCAAGGTCGGAGGAATGGACAATTTCCAGGCCAAGCTAGTCGGCGGCATGGTCGCGCGCGGATATGAGGCGGAGTTCGCGGAGCGCTGTTTCAAGCAGATCGAGGGGTTTGGATCCTACGGTTTCCCGGAGAGCCATGCGCTGTCTTTCGCTCGGCTGGTGTATGTGTCGTCGTGGATCAAATGCTTTCATCCGGCGGTGTTCTGCTGCGCGCTGCTCAATTCGCAGCCCATGGGGTTTTATGCGCCGGCGCAACTGGTGCGCGATGCGGTCGAGCACGGCGTGACCGTACTACCGGTCGATGTGAATGCGAGCGGCTGGGATAATTCGCTCGAATCCTCCCCGGCACGGGGAAGGGAACCGCGCGAAGCGGGGTGGAGGGGGGCTTCCGCGAACGTATCGCTTGCAACTGCTCCTGTTCCAGACGTTGCGTTTGCGCCTGCCACCCTTCCAAGCGGGATGTCTGCGGCGCCCCCCCTCCA
>JAJNQF010000006.1 GCA_021154945.1 Sphingomonas sp. | reverse complement strand
GGGGGGGGGGGGGTGGGGGTGGGTCGGCTTCCGTATCACGCACCGCCGCCCCGGAAGCTAAACCCCCACCCCTCAAGGCAAAGTCTCACCAGCCTCCACACCCCAAAGTCCGCTAATCTGCACGAACCCCGCCTGACCCTTCACGTCCATCCGGCACCAGCCATTCCCGCACTGGCTCAACCGACCGACCACGCCCGGCGCCGCGCGCCACAACAGCCGGCTCCCTGAAACCGGCTTCTCCCGCAGCTCCACAGGCCCCGCCCCGCGAACGATCGCGGTCCGCGTGCCGCTCAGCAAATTCGCCTGCATCCAGCCCTCGGTCCCGTCGGGATCCGCCACCTTGCGCCATTCCTTGAAGATCGCGACGACCTTGATCGGCAGGTCCTGGCGTTGATACAGCCAGCTCGCCGGATACGTCCGCGCAGGCCCGGTCCGCATGCGCGCGCGCGTCGCCGAGATCGACGCGTAATAGGGTACGCTCCGCTTCGCATCGGCGGCGGTCGCCGGGTCCGGCACCAGCGCCACGATGACGAAAGCGGAAAGCGCGGCGGCGAGAATGCGCATGGTCATGTCCTAACTGGCGAGACGACGTCCTATCGCGACGAACCGCATTCCTCAACCGAAGTTGAAGCCTCGAAGTCGACGGGACGGCGACGAGACGTTGACGGGCACGAGCGCCTTCGCCAAGCCATCCGCATGATCGACACACGCCGCTGTCCGAACCCGAAGGTCGTCGTCACCCGCGAGCTAGCGGACACGCTCATGGAGCGGATGGAGGCGCTGTTCGATACGCATAACAACCGCCCCGACGCCAAGCTGACGCGCGAGCAACTCGCCGCCGCGATGGCCGATTGCGACGTGCTGGTCCCGACCGTGACCGACGACATCGACGCCGCCCTGATCGCCGGCGCTGGCGACCGCCTGAAGCTGATCGCGAACTACGGCGCGGGCGTGAACCATATCGACCTGAAGGCGGCGCGGGCTCGCGGGATCATCGTCACCAACACGCCGGGGGTCCTGACCGAGGACACCGCCGACATGACGATGGCGCTGATCCTGTCGGTCCCCCGCCGCCTCGCCGAGGGCGAGAAGCTGGTACGGTCGGGCCAGTGGAACGGCTGGAGCCCGGGCGGGATGCTCGGCCACCGGATCGGCGGCAAGGCGCTAGGCATCGTCGGCATGGGGCGGATCGGCCAGGCGGTCGCGCTCAGGGCGCGCGCGTTCGGGCTGACGATCCATTACCACAATCGCACCCGCCTGCCCGCCGTCCGCGAGGCGCAACTGGCGGCGACGTTCCACGAATCGCTCGACGAGATGCTTGCGGCGGTCGACATCGTCACGATCCACACACCGCTCAATGCCGACAGCCGCAACCTGCTCGACGCGCGGCGGATCGGGCTGATGCGCCCGCATGTCTACCTGATCAATGCGGCGCGCGGCGGGATCGTCGACGAGGTGGCGCTAGTCGAGGCGCTGGAGAACGGGCGGCTCGCTGGTGCTGGGCTCGATGTCTGGGCGCACGAGCCGGTGATCGATCCGCGCCTGCTCGCGCTGCCCAACGTCGTGATGCTGCCGCATATGGGGTCCGCCACGCTCGAAGGCCGGATGGCATCGGGTGAACGCGTGATCCAGAATATAAGGATGTGGGCGGACGGACATCGACCGCCGGATCAGGTTCTCGACGGCTGGGCCTGATCGCGCAAAGGTAATCTGTATCAGTATTGCGGAACCGATCTCGCAATGCAGCATTTGTTGGACACCCCCGGAGAGAATGGAGTGTCCCCAATGAAGAAGATTGCTGTTTCCGCGCTGCTGCTCGCATCCGCCGTGTCGATGAGCGCCTGCTCGACGCTCAAGGGCGCGGGCATCGGTGCCGCCGGCGGCGCAGGCGTCGCGGCAGCCACTGGTGGTAGCATCGAAAAGGGTGCGGCGGTTGGCGGTGCCGGTGGCGCGGTGGTCGGCACGGTCGCCGACTGATCGAGCACTTGGTGGGACATGCGGGAATATCGCCCCTGTCCCACCAAATTACGGCGTCCGACAGTTTGGTGAGCCATTAATCCTCCCCGCCAGGGGGAGGTGGCACCGAAGGTGACGGAGGGGAAGGACGCGGAACAGAGGGTTCCCTCTCCTCCCCCTCCGTCTGGCAAGAGCCAGCCACCTCCCCCTGGCGGGGGAGGATCGCAGGACCGGACCTCTAGCTCTTCACCGTCACCGCCACCGTAGCCGTCACCCCCGGATCATCCCGCAACCGCAGGTACAGCATCCCCCCAACCGGTTTCGGCACCGCAAACGCCCCCCCGGTAAACCCCTCCGGCACCAGAGCCGCCTCCGCAAACCCCGCATTCGCCGCCACCGACTCGATCAAGAACAGATCCGTCCCCGCCAGCATGCACGTCTCCGCACACGTCACCCCGGTAACACCCGGCACCCGCACCAGGGTCGTCAACGGCACCCAGTCGCCCGCGACCCCATTCTGCACCAGTCGCCACTTGAGCGGCCCATGCGCCGAAACGCCAAGCGCCTTGCCCGGCTCGACCGTCGCCACCGCGATCCGATCGTTCTGCACGGTCAACCCGCGCCCCGACGAAACACTCGTGGTCGTCTTCCCGTCCGCCGTCGCGATCTCGACGCTATCGCCAGCGGAAAACCGCGTACCCTCGGCGCGCAGCGAAAACGTCAGCCGGGCATCCTGGGAAATGGCCGTATCGCCCGTCAACACGACCGGAAGCCCGGGCGAGGGCGGCGCCACTACGCTCTTGGCGATCAGCGTCGCCTTTGGCCGCGCGACCGCGACGACGAACTTCACCGACCGCTTCCGTCCATCCGTCAACGTGACGAGCGCCGTCTTCGCCTGACCCGCCGCAAACGCTGGCGCCGTATCCGCGACCAACCCCAGCCGATCCACCTTGTCGGCCCGCACGACCTCGCCCGGCTTGAACGCCACGCCGTCCACCGTCATCGACGCGACCAGATCCAGCCTGGTCCCCGCGAGCGTCCCCGCAGCATCGCCCGCATACAGCGTCAGGCCATCGATCCGCCCCGCCTCGGCGAGCGCGGTCAGCGCGATCTTGTCCGGCGCCTCGACGCCATATTGCTTCACCAGCAGCGACAGTTTCCCCGGCGCGGTCTTTGCCAGCGGCAGGGTCAGCCCGATCCGATCCCCCGTCGTCGTCCAGGCGAGTGGCACCTGACCCGCATCGCTCACCAGCGTCACCGCCTCGACGCAACTCGGCGTCGGCCCCGCCAGCGCCACCGCATTGTCGCGGCCTACGACCAGGCTCTCGGGATCGGTATCGACCATCGTCCATCCGCCGGCGCGCGGCACCTGCAACCGAAACCGCGGCCCGTCGAACGGCGTGAACCCCCAGCGGCCATGCAACGTCGCATCGGTCACGCTGCCAAGCCCAGCGGTCCGCATCCCGACCTGATCGAGCACATAGCCGCCGCGCTCGGCATCCGCCTGCACCGGCAGCTCGACCACGCCACCCTGCGGCGTCGTCACGCGCAAGCTCATGTCGTGCGCGAACTTCGTCGCATAGATTAGCGGCGCCCCCTCGACCGGCAGCACCAGATCGGGCCGCGCCGCACAGACGAGTCGGTCCGCCTCCGCCCGCCGCATCGTCGGAGTCTGCGGCGCGCCCGTCTCGATCACCGGCATCGCGACCACCATCACCGATTTCGGGCTCGCAAACGACGGCGCCGCATTCAGCAACAGCGCCAGCCGATCGTCATGCGCCCGCGCCAGCGCCGGAATATACCGGAACTGCGTCGACTGGAACGCGCCGAAGATCTTCGCAAGATCGCGCACCACGCCGATATACGGGCTGTAATACCCAAGCCCGCCCTCCGGCGTCGCGCTCAACTGCAACGCCAGATCGGTCGGCGCACCGACCAGCGTATCCGCCAGCGTCGAGCTCTGCCCATCCGCCAGCACCAGCGAATCGCGGCTTTGCGTCAGGCAGGAGGCTTGCAGGTCCGCCGCCAGATCGAGGCACTCCGCCTTCAGCTTGATCGCCAGACTGCGCGACAGCAACGGCGACACCGCCTCGATCCGCTCGGGCCGCGTCCGCTCCAGCGCATGGATCCCGTCGAGAAACGCATCGAGCCGCGCGCGATCGAGCGACGCCTGGTCGAGATCCTGCACCGCCCGCACGAACGCTCCCGGCTGCTTGCGCACCGCCGACACGACCGCATCGAACCCGCCGCTCTCCGGCACCAGGAACACGACAAGTTGCCGCGCCCCCTCCGGCACCTTCAACGCGAGCGCGTTCTTCTTCTCTTTCCACGTCTCGGCCTTGAAGAACCACGATTTCGGCGGCGGCTCGGTCGCACCGCGCAGGAATGCCGCGACCAGCAGATAGCGTGCGCCATCGTCCTTCTTGCCGGTTGGCAGATCCGCCGCGATCGACACGCGGTCGCCGGTCGCGAGCTTGGGCACCCGCGCGATCGGCAGCGTCGTCGTCCCATGCGTGACGGCGACGCGCAGGGTCGGCCCGGTCAAGTCGAACGGCGCAGGATCGGCCTGCGCAGCCACGGGCATGAGGGCCGCGGCCAGCGCGCAGAACGGAAGAAATCGAAGCATCATCACGGGCGATCTCATCGTCGGAAGCATCCCCGATGGCCTGTACCGGTGTCGAGAATAGGGCAACCCCGCGGCACCTTTCGATCCTTCCCCCCGCCAGAGGGGGTGGCTGGTCGATCCTCCCCCGCCAGGGGGAGGTGGCTGGCCCTTGCCAGACGGAGGGGGAGGCACGCGAAACCGCAGCTCTGTGTCCGCTCCTCCGGTCGCTCACAGCGCGCCCAAAGCAACCGCATCGACTAACGCCACACCGCCCCCGATCCGCCACCCCCACCACAACCCCACCCACGTCTCACCGCTACCCAGGTGCGCCTCGTCGCATCGCGGGTTGCCGTAGGGCCGTGTTCAGCCTCCCCCGCACACAACGACGCGACGACCGCGCGCAGGGGATTTTCGACGATGACGACCGACCGCGGGGCGCTGGCCGCCCTGCTCGCCACCATGACGATGCTCGCGTCGGCAAGCCCGGCGCTGGCGCAGACCGAGCAGACCGCGCCCGTTCGCGGACTGGAAGAGCTGGCGAACCCCGCGCCGCAGACCAACGCGACCGTCCCGATCCCCGACGCGCCGAAGATAGTCCTGCCCACCGAGACGCCGACACCGCAGCGCACGCCGAGCCCGCGCCCTACGGATAAGCCTGCTACCGAAAAGACCAATGCGGCAAAGACCGAACGTCCCGCCGCGCGCAACGAACCGGAAACGCGGACCCGCAACGCCACGGACGCTGCACGGTCGTCGACCTCGGCCGAGTCTGCCCGGGTAGCCGAGCCTGCCCCGGTAGCGACACCTGCACCCGAGCCAACGGTGGCCCCGCCGCCGACGGAGGCACCGGTTACCGATGCAGCCCCGCAGCCCGCGCCGCAAACCGTACCCGATGCGACGCCCGCGCCGACCTCGCAACCGACGATCACCGCGCCGGAGACGGGCAGGGCGATGCCGCTCTGGCTCTCGCTCGCCGTCATCGTCGTGGTGCTCGCCGCACTGTGGGTGCTCCGCCGCAAACCTCGCGGCCGTCGTCAGGACCAAATGGAGCTCGAAGCCGTCGCCGAGCCAACACCGGAGCTCGCGGCACCCGAACCCGTTGCGCGTCCTGCCGCCACCGCCGCCACCACCCCAGTGGAGGCAAAAGCGACGCCGGCTGCACCTGCCGTCGCACCAGTCCCCACGACCGCGATCGCCGCGCCGAAATTCCTCGAACCCCGCGCGAAAACGCCCCCGCCGCCGCCGGCGGCCCCCCGAGCCCGCGTCACCTGCGATCTCCGCCCCTTGCGCGCCGGCCTCAACCTTCTCAGCGCCACGGTCGAGTGCGAACTCGTCGTCACCAACACCGGCGCCGCGCCAGCCGAGGCGATCCGTACCGGTATCGCCCTCCTTACCGCGCACGCAGGTCAGGACACCGATCTCGCCCGGTTCAATGCCGCCCCGATCGGTCGTCCGGCCACGCCGCCCTTCGCGCTGGCACCCGGCGAATCGCGCACCATCCGCACCGTCGTGGCGATCGCCCGCGACGCGATCCAGACGATGACCGCCGCCAACCGCCCGATGTTCGTCCCCGTCGTCGCCACCAACATCCTCTACGCCACCGCCGGCGACGACGCCCAGACGGCGCGTGCCTGGGTCGTCGGCATCGAACGCGTCGACTCCGCCAAGCTCGCCCCGTTCTGGCTCGACGCGCCCGCGCGCATGTTCACGACCGTTGCCGCTCGCCCCCACGGTGCAGAGTTCGAACGCTGAGGGCACCGGACAGCAGAAACCGCATGCTTGACGTTTATCGATAAACGATACATATCGTTTTTCGATAAACGGAGGGTGGCATGCAGGATCGATTTCTAGGCATCGCAAGCGGACTTGTACGGTTTGCGCACTGGTTGAACTGGGTGGTCGCTATCGGTTTCGTGATCGCGATCATCTTGTCGTTCGTGTTCGGCGACGCGCTCACAACCCAGATTTCCACCAAATATCACGGCCAGCACGTCGCCGAGACGATCGCGTACCTGCGCATCGTTGCGGTGATAACCATCGCTGTCTGCGCTGCCGTCTACCAGCTTTTCAGTCGCCTGCTGGCGATCGTCGAGACCGTGCGCGCTGGGGATCCGTTCGTCGTCGCCAATGCCGACCGGCTTCAGCGGATCGGTTGGGCGTTGTGCGCTATCCAAATGCTGGACCTCGTCTTCGGCGCAATCGTGCTGATGCTCGACCGCATTGGCGTCGAACATGCGACGTGGGTTCCCGGTTTCACCGGATGGATTGGCGTGGTGATGATCTTCGTGCTCGCCCGCGTGTTCCGGCTCGGCGCGGCGATGCGCGACGATCTGGCGATGACCGTCTGATGCCCGTCATCGTCACGCTCGACGCCGTGCTCGCCGCGCGCGGCATGACGCTGACCGAGCTGTCGCAGACCGTCGACATCACGATGGCGAACCTGTCGATCCTGAAGACCGGCAAGGCGAAAGCGATCCGTTTCTCGACGCTGGAGGCGCTCTGCCGCGTGCTCGACTGCCAGCCGGGCGAGATACTGAGTTTTACGCAAGAGGGGGAAGAGGCATGACATTCTGGCAAGCATTCAAGGCCACATACAGCGGGAGCGTGGCGGTTCTCATCGCATGCCCGTTGCTCGCGCTGGTCCCGGTCGTATTCGAACTGCTCCAGCACGCGGTCGAGGTGCATATCGGCATGTACGACAGCATCGCCACGGCCAAGGCGACCGAGCATCATCCGCTGCGCATGGCCTTCGGTATGCTCAAGGTCGCGGCGCTGACCATACCCTTCTACTGGGTCACCCGTTTTCAGCCCGATCGTGACGCCACATTCGCCGCGAGGCCCGATCCGAAGGCGATCCGGCTCTTCGCTGTCTATTGCATGTTTCAGCTCGGACTGGCCGCCCTGCAACTCTTTGGCCTCCCCCAAACGGGCGCGGTCCTGGCAGTGAGCTTCGTCGTCGGCATGATCGTCGGCAATCTGCTGCTCGCCTGGGGCGTGGCCGCCGCGCTCGGCAACGCCACCGTCGGCCCGCGGCGGTCGATCGCGATCATGGCGCGCCATGTGCCGTGGACCTTCGCCTTTTCGATTGCGGTGATCCTGCCGTTAATGATCCCGCATTATGCCGCGGCTGCACTCGCGATCGCTGGCCCCAAAGTTCTGCTGTGGCCGGTTCTGATCGCCGATTCGCTGCTCGTCGGCTGGCTGACCGCAGCCATGGCGGCCGGTGGATATTACGCGGCAGTGCGTGCCGCGTCGAAGGCTGGGGTGGATCTGATGCCGGGTAACGTCCGCCGGGCTGATCTGTCTGATGGGATGATCGCAGCCGCACACTGACGGGGGCGGGGAGGGCGGCCTTACCCGCCCGATTTCTCGGATACGAAAAAGGGCGACCCCATTGCTGGGGCCGCCCTTTTTCTTAGCTGCGGCCAGCAGGGGCAAAGCCCCTGCTTCGTCGGTCGGCATGAATGCCGCCGACCGGCCTTGCTGGAATGCGATTTAGCCTTGGCTAAATCGTCTTTCCAGCTGCGGCTTACTTAACCTCAACCGTAGCGCCGGCTGCTTCGAGCTGCGCCTTGATCTTGGCGGCCTCGTCCTTCGACACGCCTTCCTTGACGGCCTTGGGAGCCGACTCGACCAGCGTCTTGGCTTCGGTCAGGCCGAGCGCGGTGATCGCACGGACTTCCTTGATGACGTTGATCTTCTTGCCACCGTCGCCGGTCAGGATGACGTCGAATTCGGTCTGCTCTTCTGCTGCAGGAGCAGCGGCGCCGCCGCCTGCTGCCGGTGCTGCGACCGCTGCTGCGGCCGAAACGCCCCACTTCTCTTCGAGCAGCTTCGAAAGCTCAGCTGCTTCGAGAACGGTCAGTTCGCTCAGGCTCTCAACGAGCGCGTTCAGGTCTGCCATGATAAATCTCCATCTCGGGGCTCGTGCCCCATCAGTTCAAAAAGGTAACGAAAGGCCTGCAAGATCAGGCGGCTTCCTTCTCCGCGTAGGCGGAAAGCACGCGCGCGAGCTGCGCTGCCGGAGCCTGCGTGATCGTTGCCAGCTTCGTGGCAGGTGCCACGATGAGGCCAACGATCTTGGCACGCAGTTCGTCCAGCGAGGGCAGCGTTGCGAGCGCCTTCACACCGTCGACGTCGAGGGTCGTCGCGCCCATCGCCCCACCCACGATTTCGAACTTGTCGTTCGTCTTCGCGAATTCCACGACCACCTTGGCGGCCGCGACGGGATCGATGGAGCTGGCCAGACCGACCGGACCCGTGAGCATGTCGCCCAGCGAGCTGTAGTCGGTGCCGTCCATTGCGATCTTGGCAAGCTTGTTCTTCGAGACCTTGTAGGTCGCGCCGGCGTCGCGCATCTTGTTCCGCAGCACAGTGGACTGTGCGACGGTCAGGCCGAGGTTGCGCGTGACAACGACGACGCCGACCTCGGAAAAGGTGCGGTTCAGCTCGGCTACGGCCGCGGTCTTTTGATCACGATCCATGCCATTCTCCACGTTTTACGAGTTCACCGCTTGCGCAGTGATCTCGGTTACTAACCGGAGGCGCAGACAAACCCGCGCTTCCGGGGTGTCTCGTCGATGGGGCATGGGAGAGGGGCGGCGCGCAGATGGGCCGACAAAATCTCATTCCCCGTCTAGGTGGGAGATTAAGCACCGGCAAACCCTGTGCACCCACTGTCTCGGACGGAGTTCGACGAGCAAGCCCGCCGAACGAAGGTGCGCCTTAGCGGAATTGGCGGGGGAGTCAAGTTTGTGTGTTCGGGGTGGGGCTCGTGTTCGTTGGCGCGTGTGATCTCGAACACGCGCGCGCTTCCTTGTTCTCCCGCGAAGGCGGGAGCCCA
>JAJNQF010000491.1 GCA_021154945.1 Sphingomonas sp. | reverse complement strand
TGCGCGCGACCAGTCCGCTCGGCTTCGACGAACGCCTTTATCCCCGCGTCGCACGGACCGACGGTGTCGCCGATACGAGCCCAGTCGTCCGCCTCGACGCGCGGATCGGGACCAAACGCCTGACGTTGCTCGGCGTCGACGTGGTTCGCGCAGCCGTCGTGACGCCCTCGCTGATCGGCGCGCGACCGCAGGGGGCGGACAGCGGCAACGACGCCGTGTTCGACGAAGACACGCTGTTCCTGTCGCGCGCCGCACTCACGCAGGTCGGTGCGAAGATCGGCAGCCGGGTCACGGTCGTCGCCAACGGGCGGGCGGTGCCGCTTCGCGTTGCCGGCACCCTGCCGGCGACCGATGCCGCGGTCGCGGTCGGCGTCATGGACATCGCCGCGGCACAGTGGCGCTTCGGTCGGCTCGGCCGAATCGATCGGCTCGATCTGGCGCTGTCGGACCGACGCGCAGCCGAAACCGCGTTGCGCGCAACGTTGCCCGCTGACGCGATCCTGTCGACCGCCGAGACTCAGAACGCACAGGGCGATTCGCTGTCGCGCGCCTACCGGGTCAATCTCGACATGCTGGCGCTGGTCGCGCTGCTGACCGGCGGGTTCCTCGTCTATTCGGCGCAGTCGCTGTCGGTGGTGCGACGCCAGCGCGCCTTCGCCTTGCTGCGAACGCTCGGCATGCCGCGCGGCGGCGTCATCGCGGCGGTCGTCGTCGAGGGGCTCGCGATCGGGCTGGTCGGCGCGTCGGCGGGCTTGGTCATCGGCTATGCGCTGGCATGGGGTGCGCTGCACTGGTTCGGCGGCGATCTCGGCGCGGGGTATTTCGGCGGCGCCACCGCGCACGTCGTGATCCAGCCGGTCGCGGCGCTCGGCTTCTTCTCGCTCGGCCTGCTCGCGTCGATATTGGGGAGTGCGCTGCCGGCAAGGGTGGCGGCACGCGCGGCCCCTGCCGCTGCGCTGAAGAATGCGGGCGACGTGCTCGATCCGCGGCGGCGCGTGGCGTGGTGGCCCGCGGTCGCGTTGCTTGTGGCGGGCGGCGCGGCGGCGTTGCCGCCTGCGGTCGGTGGCCTGCCGCTGTTCGGCTTTGCGGGCATGGCGTTGATGCTCGCGGGCGGCGTCGCGGGCGTACCGTGGTTCGCGCGCACGCTGCTGACCCCGCTGGCGAAGCGGACGCGCGGGAGCGTGCCGGGGCTGCTGGCGATCCGCCATCTGCACGGCGCGCCCGGCGAGGCCGCGACCGCGCTGTGCGGGATCGTCGCCTCGACTGCGCTGATGATCGCGATGGCGACGATGGTGACCAGCTTTCGCGGCGCGGTCGACGAGTGGCTGAACCAGGTGCTCGGCGCGGACCTGTATCTGCGCACGACGGCAGGCGCCACGTTCGATCCGGCGACGCGCACCCGACTAGCGACGACGGCGGGAATCGAGCGGCTCGCTTTCAGTCGGCAGATTCCCCTGACGATCGCCGCCAACCGACCGCCGGTAAGCCTGATCGCTCGACCCGAACGGGGTGGCCAGGATCCGTTGCTCGTGCTGATCGAAACCGCGCCCCCGCTCCCCAAGACTGCGCTGCCGGTGTGGGTCTCCGAACCGGCGCAACGGCTGTACGGTTGGGATCCCGGCGAGCGCATCACGCTGCCGATCGCCGGACGGACGCAGTTCGTGGTCGCCGGCGTGTGGCGCGACTACGGGCGCCAGGCGGGGGCGGTGCTGATCGACGAGGGCGACTATCAACGTCTCACCGGCGATGACGCGCGCGACGAGATTTCCGCGACGATCGCGCCCGGCCGGGATGCGGCGCAGATTGCGCGCGCGATGACCGCCAAGCTGCCGCCAGCGTTGCGCGATCAGGTCGAGGTGAGCCAGCCGGCGACGCTGCGACGGCTCGCGCTGACGATCTTCGATCGCAGTTTCGCGGTGACCTATCTGCTGGAGGCGGTCGCGATCCTGGTCGGGCTTGCCGGCGTCGCGGCGACGATGTCGGCGCAGACGATCGCGCGCGAACGCGAGTTCGGGATGTTGCGGCATCTCGGGCTGACCCGGCGGCAATTGACGACGATGCTGGCGACCGAGGGCGCGATCGTCGGACTGACCGGGGCGCTGGCCGGGATCGGACTCGGATTGCTGCTGTCGCAGGTGCTGATCCACGTGATCAACCCGCAGTCGTTCAACTGGACGATGACCACGCGGGTACCGATCGGCACGCTGATCGGCGTAGCGGCCGCGCTGACCGGTGCGGCGGCGGCGACCGCGGTCCTTGCCGGGCGGCGTGCGACCGCCAAGAGCGCGGTGCAATCGGTGCGGGAGGATTGGTGATGGCACGTTCCTGGATCCCGCTTAGCTGGATCGCGGCGGTCGCGGCGATCGCGCCTGCCGCCACCCCGGCCGTTTCGTATCCCGTCGTGGCGCCCGGCATCACGCTGCGCTTTCCCGCCGATCACGGGGCGCATCCGGCGTTTCGCACCGAATGGTGGTATTTTACCGGGTGGTTGCGCACCACGGACGGCAAGGATCTGGGCTTCCAGGTGACATTCTTCCGGACGCGCCCGCCGATCGATACGCGCAATCCCAGCAGGTTCGCGGCCAGGCAGGTGCTGTTCGCGCATGCGGCGTTGTCCGACCCTGAGACGGGCAAATTGTCGCATAGCGAGCGGGCGGCACGCGCCGGCTTCGGACTGGCCGAGGCGCGGACGGGGGATGCCGATGTGTCGATCCGCGACTGGTGGTTGCGGCGCGCGGGCGACGGGCGCTGGGCGACCCGCGTGACCGCGCAGGATTTCGGGCTCGACCTGTCGTTCCAGCCGACCCAGCCGCCGCTGCCACAGGGCCGCGGCGGCTATAGTCGCAAGGGCGCGCGTCCCGACGAGGCGAGTTATTATTACTCGGTGCCGCATCTCCGAGTGCGGGGCCAGGTGACGCGGGCCGGCAAGACCGTTCCGGTGACCGGCGAGGCATGGCTCGATCGCGAATGGTCGTCGGATTATCTCGCGCCGGCGGCGCAAGGCTGGGACTGGACCGGGCTCAACTTCGACGACGGCTCCGCGCTGATGGCGTTCCGGATCCGGCGCAAGGGCGGCGGGATGGTGTGGGCGGGCGGATCGCTGCGCCGTCCCGACGGCAGGATGACGGTGTTCGCGCCCGGCGACGTCGCGTTCCGCACGCTGGCGACGTGGCGGAGCAAGGCGACCGGCGCGGTGTACCCGGTATCGCAGGAACTGAGCGTCCGCGCCGAGGGTCGCGTCCAGCGCTGGCGACTGGTGCCGATGTTCGCCGCGCAGGAACTCGATACGCGACGCAGCGGGATGCCGGTCTATTGGGAGGGGGCGGTACGAACGCGCGGCGGGCGCGGCTATCTGGAGCTTACCGGCCACGACCGCGCGCTCAGGATGTAGCGCTGCGCCGCCAGACCCAGCCGAACAGGCGACCGACGAATGCCGGCAGGCCAGGGCGCAACAACAGCCAGTCGCGGATCGGCGCGTCGATCGTGGCGCCTATGACCTGCTTGTAGCCGCTGTCGCCCGCGCCCCAGTCGACCCGGCGGATACCGCGATCGCGCGCCGCGACCAGGTTGCGCCAGTAGAGCAGTTTGCCCGGCGAATGCTTGGCGAAGCGTGGGTCGTAGCTGTTGGCGACCGCGTACAGCAGTTCGCCGGTGTCGATGTCGAACGAGAAGGCGGCGGGCCTAGTGTCGACCGTCAGCAGCGCGGCGCGGAACATCGCGGCAAGCACCGGATCGGCGACCGCAGCCTGCCAGAAGGCGAGATGCCCGTCGGCGGTGAACTTCATGCCGGTGTGATCGGTGTCGTGCGCGATCCAGCTCGTCTGCTCGATCGCGCCGAGATCGGCGAACGCGGCGGGCCAGTCCGCACCCGACAGGAAGCGCCAATCGGGTACGCCGTGTTCGGCAAGGTGCTTTTCGTGGAAGCGGTTCTTGCGCAGCGTCGAGGTGCGCGGCCAGGGCTGGCCTTCTCTCGCCAGCGGCAGGTCGAGCGACCAGTTGTCGCCGATGGTGCGGTCGATCGCGGTCCAGCCTTGCGCGCGAGCGGCCGCGATCAGCGCGGTCGCGGCGGGATCGGTGTCATAGACCGGGCCGATCCTCAGGCCGTTGACGTGGTTCGCCAGCGTCGACAGCGCGGTCTTCAGCGCGGTCTCGCCGGCTTCGAGCGCGAGGCCGAAGCTGCGGAACGGCCAGTAGCAGCCGGGGATCGTCGCCATCCCGAACATGCGCGGACCCAGCGGCACGAACGGCAGCGTCAGGACCGGCGCGTCGTCCTGCTCGACCACCAGCGTCCGCGCCTGTCCGCCATAGGCAGCGAGCGCGGCGGCGTACCAGCCGAAGCGCAGGAAGCGGTGGCTGTGCGCGCCCCGCTCCGCGACGATGTCGATCGCGGCGGCAAGCCCCTCGACCACGTCGCCGCGGACGTTGGGCGGCAGCCGGACGAAGTCGGCCAGGAGCATCGGCTTGGACATTGCCCGCTAGATACCGCGCAGAAGGTTACGATTGCATGCTGTTTTGCAATCGCCCCCTTTTGCAATCCGGCATTCCCCATCATGGTGGCGGCATGCCGATCATACCCGCCATCTCGACCATCGCCCAGACGATCCAGCTCTCGCTCGCGCCGGTGTTCATGCTTGCCGGCATCGGCCAGCTGCTGAACGTACTCGCGGGACGCCTGTCACGGGTGATCGACCGGGCGCGCAAACTGGAGCAGCTGCACCCCAATTTCTCCGCCGCCGAGCGGACTCGCTACGGCTGGGAGCTGCGGTTGCTCGACCGGCGGATGACGATCATCAACGCCGCGCTGTTCCTGGCGGTATCCAGCGCGATCATGACCTGCGTGCTGATCGCGCTCCTCTTCATCGCCGAACTTGCCAAGCTGCATTTCGGTACGGCGGTCGCCTTGTGCTTCATCCTCGCGATGATCCTGCTGATCGCAGCGCTTGTCTCGTTTATCTTCGAGGTCAGGATGTCGTTGCGGGCCTTCCGGATCCGGCCGGAATTGCTGCGGGACCTGCCATGATCGAGAAGCGCCTGCTGCAAGCCGTCATCGCCGTCGCGTGCCTGTTGCCGCTGATCGTCGGCGGCCAAGGCGTGCTGCTCGGCCCCGCGCCGTTCGGGCATCTCGCCGAAGTGCCGCGCGATCTGGACAGCCATTTCCGGTATATCTCGGGGATATTCTTTGCGACCGGCCTCGGGTTTCTGAGCTGTATTCCGGATATCGAGCGGAAGGGGCCGCGGTTTCGGCTGCTGGGCGGGCTGATCTTCGTCGGCGGCGTATCGCGCGGGATTTCTCTGCTGGCGGTGGGCGTGCCGTCGCAGGGGCATGTGCTCGGGCTGGTAATGGAGACGGTGGTCGTGCCGCTGCTGATGCTGTGGCAGTGGAATTTCGCCAACCGAATGGGCTGACCCCACGATCCTCCCCCGCCAGGGGGAGGTGGCTGGCTCTTGCCAGACGGAGGGGGAGGAAAGGGAAAACGGGCGTTCCGTGTCCTCCCCCTCCGTCACCTGCGGTGCCACCTCCCCCTGGCGGGGGAGGATCGTGAGTTTAGCGGGCGGCGTCGAGGCCGGGGCCGACATCGGCAGTCGGCAGATACCGCGGCGCGACCCGAGCCTTCGCTCTCTGCTCATACGCATACCCGGCGCCCAGCACCGCCGCGTCACCGTATCTCGTCGCGATGAACGACAGGCCGACCGGCAACCCGCGCACCAGCCCCATCGGCACCGTCAGGTTGGGATACCCCGCGACCGCCGGCAGCCCGCTCGAACTCGGCCCGCCATATTGATCGCCGTACACCGGCTCGCTGAGCCACGCCGGGCCATAGGTCGGCTCGACCAATACCGTCGCCCCTGCAGCCTTGAGCATCGCGTCGATCCCCTCCGCGCCCGCCAGCCGCAACGATTTCGCACGCGCCGCCTTGTACGCCGGGTCGTTCAACCCCTTGGTTTTGGCCGCGGCCTCGAACGTTTCCTGCGCGAAGAACGGCATTTCCGTTGCCGCGTTGGCAGCGTTGAACGCGATGACCTGATCGAGCGTCCGCGTGCGTACCGCCGCGGGCGTGGTCGCGAGATAGGTGTCGAGATCGGCCTTCAGCTCGGTCTGGAGCACCAGCAGTTCCGCCTCGCCGAGCCCGTCGAGCTTGGGCTGCTTCACCTCGACCAGCACCGCGCCCGCGGCCTTCAGCACGTCGAGCGCCGCCTGGTACCGCGCCGCAAGGTCCGCGGTCATCTCCGGTCGGATCACACCAATGCGCAGCCCGGAGAGTGCGCTCGTCGACAGCCCCGCCGCATAGTCGCGCTTGTACGCGCCCGCCCCCGCGGTCGCCGCGTCCGCCGGATCAGCAGCGATCATCGCAGAGAACAGCGTCGCCACGTCGCGGACGCTGCGCGCCATCGGGCCGGGCGTATCCTGGCTGTGGCTGATCGGGACGACGTGCGTGCGGCTGACGAGGCCGAGCGTGGGCTTCAACCCGACCAGCCCGTTGATCGACGACGGACACACCACCGAGCCATCGGTCTCCGTCCCGATCGCCGCCGC
>JAJNQF010000489.1 GCA_021154945.1 Sphingomonas sp. | reverse complement strand
CCCCCGAGCCGACCCACCCCCCACCCCTCCCTTCCAGGGAGGGGAGCAGACTCCCCATCGTCTTCGATCCCGTGATGATCGCCACCAGCGGCTCCGTCCTGGCCGACCCTGCTACCATCGCAGCCTTTGCCCGTCTCATGCGAATCGCCACGCTCGTAACCCCCAACCTCCCCGAACTCGCAGCCCTTGGCGGCGAGGCCGCGATCCGCGCGCTCGGCCCCGCAGTTCTCATCAAGGGCGGCCACGCCGAAGGTCTTCACATCGTCGACCGTCTCGTCACCGACGCCGGCGAAACCCGCTGGACCAATCCCCGCATCGAAACCCGCCACGCCCACGGCACCGGCTGCACGCTCGCCACCGGTATCGCCACGGGGTTGGGGCAAGGCATGACGCTCGACACCGCAACCGACCGTGCCATCGCGTTCGTCCGCGCCGCGCTTGCAGCGGCTCCAGGTATCGGCCAAGGGCACGGCCCGATAGGCCACGCGCTCGACACTACCCCCTTTTATCACCTGCTTGCGGCAAAGGACCCCGACGGCTGGGATGCGCAGGCTTTTGCCGCGCGATGGAGTTAGAATGCCCGGCATGAAACACGAAAAGCTCTGCGTCGGCCCCGTCGCCGGCGTCGATGAAGCGGGCCGCGGACCGCTCGCTGGGCCGGTCGTGGCCGCCGCCGTGATTCTCCCGCCCAAAGGCGTCCCCCGCGGCATCGACGACTCCAAAAAGCTCTCCGCCTCGACACGCGAACGGCTCTGCGCGCGCCTCAAGGGCTGCGCGATCGTCGGCATCGGCATCGTCGAACCCGAAGAGATCGACACGCTCAACATCTATTGGGCGACGATGAAGGCGATGACGCTCGCGGTCGATGCGCTCGCCACCGAACTCGGCCACGCGCCTGGCCATGTCCTGGTCGACGGCAACCGCTTGCCGCGCTGGACCTACCCCGCGACGCCGCTGGTCGGCGGCGACGCCAAGTCGCTGTCGATCGCCGCCGCATCGATCGTCGCCAAGCATACCCGCGACCTCATCATGATCGCCGCCGCCGACCGGCATCCCGAATATAACTGGCATTCGAACAAGGGTTACGGCTGCGCGCACCACATGAAGGCGCTCCGCGATCACGGCCCCACGCCGATTCACCGGCGCAGTTTCGCGCCCGTCGCCGCCGCCTATCTGGCGCGCGAGGGGGTGTTCGCGACGGAAACGACGAGCTGAGTCTTTCGCGCCACACCCCAAGGGCTTGAGCCGCGAGTCTCCCACGACTCAACATCTGGGCAATGGCGACTCGATTGGCCGCAGCGACGGATTTGCACCAAATCGCCGTTAACGAAACTTTGCTTGACGGAGTCGGACAATTCCGCAGCTATGGGCGCCGACAAGGGGCGGAAATCATGGGTTTGATCGACACGATCGCACGGCCGCGTGCGAAGAAGACAGCGGAGCCGGCGGTCCAGCCGGTCCTCCCGCTCGACCAGATTTTACGCGGCGACTGCATCGAGCGGATGAAGGCGCTCCCGTCGAAGTCGATCGACATGATCTTCGCCGATCCGCCGTACAACCTCCAGCTCGGCGGCGAACTCTATCGCCCCGACGGCAGCCACGTCGACGCGGTCACCGACGACTGGGACAAATTCGACACCTTCGCCGCCTATGACCGCTTCACCCGCGCCTGGCTCCAGGAAGCGCGCCGCATCCTCAAGGACGACGGTTCGCTCTGGGTGATCGGCAGCTATCACAACATCTTCCGCGTCGGCGCGGCGGTTCAGGATCTCGGCTACTGGATCCTCAACGACATCGTCTGGCGCAAGACCAACCCGATGCCGAACTTCCGCGGCACCCGCTTCACCAACGCGCACGAGACGCTGATCTGGGCCTCGAAGGGCGAGAAGGCGAAGTACCACTTCAACTACCGCGCGATGAAGACGCTCAACGACGAGCTCCAGATGCGCAGCGACTGGGAATTCCCGACCTGCGGCGGTGCCGAGCGGCTGAAGAAGAACGGCACCAAGGTGCATCCGACGCAGAAGCCCGAGGCGCTGCTGTACCGCATCCTGCTGGCGTGCACGAAGCCCGGCGACGTCGTGCTCGATCCGTTCTTCGGCACCGGCACCACCGGCGCAGTGGCCAAGCGCCTCGGTCGCAGCTGGATCGGCATCGATCGTGAAGGCGACTATATCGAGGCCGCGCAGGAGCGGATCGAGGCTGCGCTGCCGCTCGACGAATCGGCGATTCGCACGATGATGAGCCCGCGCACGCAGCCCAAGGTCGCGTTCGGCGTGTTGGTCGAGAATGCGTATCTGACGCCCGGCGCGGTGCTGACCGATTCGAAGCGCCGCTGGCGCGCGACGATCCGCGCGGATGGCTCGCTGCTCAGCGACTGCGGCACGATCGGCTCGATCCACAAGCTCGGCTCGACCTTGCAGAACGCGCCGGCGTGTAACGGCTGGAGCTTTTGGCATTACGAGAGCGACAAGGGCCTGAAGCCGATCGACGACCTCCGCCAGACGTATCTGTTGGCGACCACGGTCTGACGTCTTGCTCCCCTCCCCGGAAGGGAGGGGCTGGGGGTGGGTTGGCTGCTTGTCGGGCAATACGTAAACCAACCGGCCGACCCACCCCCGACCCCTCCCTTTCAGGGAGGGGAGCAGGAGAACGATCATCCACCTCCGCCCCGTCCAGTTCGTCGACACCCCGATCGGCCACCCAGACGACAGCGTCGCGCGCATCGCCGGTGGCCTGCAGTGGTTCGCCGCGTACGAGGTGATCGAAGGCCGCACCCGCCGCACCATCCCCGTCGCCG
>JAJNQF010000482.1 GCA_021154945.1 Sphingomonas sp. | reverse complement strand
CGAAGGCCGGGGCCCAGTTGGGAAGGCCAGTGTGATGAAGGGCAGTCCTTCGTTAGCAACGTTTCCCAACTGGGCCCCGGCCTGCGCCGGGGTGGGGTCCTACTTCGGGGCCAACCGCGCCCCCAATCACCACCGATAATTAAAACTAATACTAATCCGCTCACCCTTGGCAGCATTCGGCACGACCTCATGCCGCAACCAGCTCTCCCACAAAAACACACTCCCCGGCTTAGGCTCGGCGTAAACAAACGTCCGCAAATCCTCCGCCGCATCCTCCAGCCGCGTCGGCGCCGCCATCATCATCGGCAACCGCGGATCCTCCAGCTTCAGCGCCCCGGCCCCCTCCGGAATCGTCACGTACATCGTCCCCGAGACGACACTATGCGGATGGATATGCCCAGAATGCGCGCCGCCCGGCTTCAGGACGTTCACCCAGAAGCTGTCGAGCTTCAACTTCCGCCCACCCAGATCGAACGCGCAATCCTTCGCAAAAACCGCAACATGCTTGTTCAACAACCGCACCAGATCCCCGAACCGCGGATCGCGCAACGGCAGGTCGTTCAGCGACGCATACGACGTGTACCCGCGATACCCATGCGCCTTCGACCAGGCGACCCCCGCGCGATCGGCCTTCGCCAGTTCGAGCGCGGCGTCCTCCAGTTCCTCGACCAGATCATCGTCGCCGAGATCGGCCTCATAGAAGCGCGTGGCAAACAGCGAGCGGGTGGTCATTGGTCCTGCATCCTCAACGCGACATCGTTCATGAAGCGGACGTCGTCGCCCTCCGCCAGCCACTTGGCCTCCGCCGCGACCGCGCCGAGCATGTCGGACAACGGCTCGATCTCGGCCTTCGCATAATTGCCGAGCACATAGCCGGTCACGCGATCCTTGTGCCCCGGATGCCCGATCCCCAGCCGCACGCGGCGAAACTCCGGCCCAAGATGCTGGTCGGTCGAGCGCAAGCCATTATGCCCCGCGGTCCCGCCGCCGGTCTTCACCTTCACGCGGAACGGCGCGATATCGAGCTCGTCGTGGAACACCGTCAGCGCCTCGACGCCGAGCTTGTAGAAGCGCAGCGCCTCGCCGATCGCGCGGCCGCTCTCGTTCATGAAGGTCGCGGGTTTCAGCAGCAGGATCCTGGTCGAACCGATCCGCCCCTCCTGCGTCCAGCCCTGGAACTGTTTCTTCACCGCGCCGAAGCCGTGCACCTCGGCGATCGCGTCGGCGACCATGAACCCGACATTGTGCCGGTGCATCGCATATTGCGCCCCCGGATTGCCGAGTCCCGCCCAGATCTGCACGTATGATTCTCCAAAAGACCGCGCCGGCCACTTAACCTTGTTCTCCTGCGAACGCAGGAGCCCAGGGTAACGGGCGATGGCGCTGCTCGATCCTGGCCCCCCGCGTTCGCGAGGGAACAAGAGGGCAGGGGAAGCCCCATAAAACGAAACGGGCGGGAAAGCCCTAGCTTTCCCGCCCGCGAGATCATCCGAAGATGAAGAAGATCAGTCCTTCTTCTGCGGCGTGATCTTGTCGTCGTGGTTGTCGTCGTCGTTCGGCTCGACCGGGGTCTCTTCCTCGGCAGCAGCTTCGGCAGCCTGTGCTTCGGCGACTTCGGCCTCGAGGATCTCGTCCTCGACGGTCGGCACGGTCGGCGGCACGATCGTGGCGATCGCGAAGTCGCGGTCGTCGATCGCGGGCACAGCACCCTTGGGCAGCTTCACGTCGCTGATGTGGATCGAATCACCGATCTCCAGACCGGCGAGCGAAATCGTGATCTCGCTCGGGATGTCCGAAGCGTCGACGACCAGCTCGACCTCGTGGCGCGTGATGTTCAGAACACCCTTGCCCTTCTTGATGCCCGGCGCGTCGTCCTCGTCGGTAAACACGACAGGAACCGCGACCGTCACGGTCGAGTGCGCGCCGATGCGCAGGAAGTCGACATGGATCGGGCGGTCGGTGACCGGGTGGAACGAGACGTCCTTCGGCAGCGTGCGCACGCCGTTGACCATCACGACCGAATTCATGAAGTGGCCGGTCATCAGCGCCTTCATCAGCGCCTTTTCCTCGAGGTGAACCGAGGTGGGTTCCTTGTTCAGGCCGTAGATCACGGCAGGCACGCGGCCATCACGACGCAGCGCCCGGGAGGCTCCCTTGCCAACCCGGTCACGCGTCTCGGCTGCGAGCGTCAACTGGTCGCTCATCGATATTCTCCGAAACTCGTTTGTTGTCCTTCCCGCCCACGCCTCCAGGGATGACCATGGACCGGAAGCGCGGGCGCATAGCGGAAGTGGGAGATTTAATCAACTAAACCTGAACCCTCGCCCCTCCGGGGAGAGGAGGGGCCCGCACGCGCTTGCGTGTGGGAGGGTGAGGGGAGTGAGGCTCGGGGCATCTATCCCAACTTCCCCTCACCCTTCCGTCGCAAGGGCTCCTCCCTCCCTCTCCCCGAGAGGAGAGGGACTGCGCGACTCAATACTTCACCCGCTCGGCCTTCACCCCAAGCTTCGCCAGTTGCGCCTGAACGCTGTCCTTACCCGCCAAATGCCCAGCCCCAACCGCCACGAACACAGTCCCCGGCGACTTCATCCGGTTCGCGACCCACTCCGCCCAGCGCGCATTGCGATCCACCAGCAACACCTTCGCCACCTCGGGCGAGTCCTTCAAACTATCGTTCATCTCGCGCGCCAAAGCCTCGGGATCGCCCTTCGCCCACTCGTCGACCATCGTCGCCATCGTCGTCTCCAGCTTTGGCAACTCGTCGATCGTGCTGCCGAGAAACTGCATTTGCGCGGTCTGCGACAGTCCCCCGAAATACCCCAGCTGCTGCTCCGCCGTCTCAAGCCCGATCACCGGCTTCCCCGCAGCCTTCGCTGCCGCCGTAATCACCTGCTCCGGCCCGTTCGCCGAATCATAGCCAAGCTTCGACAAAGGCGCGATCGACAGGTTCGTCGCCGCCAGCCACGGCTTGAACCGGTCGAACGCATTCGCCGGCAGCCCGAGATCGGTCACCGCCTTCGCATACGCCGCCCGCTTGTCCGCCGGCAGCTGCTCGGTCAGCGTCGGCCCGTCCTTCGACACGCCCGTCGCCATCACCAGCGACTGCATCTTCGCCGGATCCGGCATCACCAGCTCCAGCACCACCTGTTGCGAGCGATCGAATGCGGTCTTCACCGCCTCGTCGAACCACGTCATGCCCGGCTTCAACACATGGATCGTCCCGAACAGGTAGATCGTCGTGTCCTTGTCCTTCACCACCCACAACGCCGGATCGGCATCGTTAGCGGTCTGCACGGGCTTCGGCGCAACCTGCGCACAGGCGGGCAAAGCGAACGCCATCGCCAGCGCGGACAAGGCGGATCGGAACGAGGCGATCTTCGAGAACAGCTTCAAGGGGAGGGCATCCTTACCGTGAGTTCGCCCCCATGTAGGAGCGCAGACCGCAACGCACCACTTGCCTCCCGCACCCCCATCCGCCAAAGCCCGCGCGTGACCCAGCCCGTGACCCAGCCCGTGAAAAAGCCTCTCAGCTTCCAGCGCATGATCCTCACGCTCCACGATTACTGGAGCGAGCACGGGTGTCTGATCCTGCAGCCCTACGACATGGAAATGGGCGCCGGCACCTTCCACACCGCCACGACGCTCCGCGCGCTCGGGCCGAAACCGTGGAACGCCGCGTTCGTCCAGCCCTGCCGCCGCCCGACCGACGGCCGCTACGGCGAGAACCCCAACCGGCTCCAGTATTACTACCAGTATCAGGTCATCCTGAAACCGAGCCCCGCCAATCTCCAGGAACTCTACCTCGGCAGCCTCGCCGCGATCGGCATCGACATGCTGAAGCATGACATCCGCTTCGTCGAGGACGACTGGGAAAGCCCGACGCTCGGCGCCTGGGGTCTCGGCTGGGAGGTCTGGTGCGACGGCATGGAGGTGACGCAGTTCACCTATTTCCAGCAGATGGGCGGCTTCGACATGAAGCCCGTCGCCGGCGAACTCACCTACGGGCTGGAGCGCCTCGCGATGTATATCCAGGACAAGGACTCGGTCTACGACCTCGCGTTCAACGACGCCGGCGTGACCTATGGCGACGTGTTCCTGGAGAACGAGCAGGAGATGTCCAAGTGGAACTTCGAGATCGCCGACACGGACTCGCTCTTCGACCAGTTCCGCAAGCACGTAGCCGAATGCGAGAACTCGCTGGCCGCCAAGCTCCCGATCCCGGCCTATGAACAGGCGATCAAAGCCAGCCACATCTTCAACCTGTTGCAAGCGCGCGGCGTAATCTCCGTAGCCGAACGCCAAGCCTATATGGGCCGCGTCCGAGACCTCGCGAAGGGCGCCTGCGCCGCCTGGATGGACAAGCACGGATGGGCGGCGTGATGCGCTCGGTAGAAGGTGTGTTCACGCGGAGACGCGGAGACGCGGAGCAGAAGGTAGGCGACGTGTCGCGTTTCCGCATTCTTGCTCCCAGCATCCAGCCTGGTGACGTGAGACGCCTACGGCGTCGAACAGTCGCGCGCAGCGCCCCAAACCTTTCTTCTCCCCTTCTGCTCCGCGTCTCCGCGTCTCCGCGTGAACCCAACTCCTTCTTCTTCGCGTGCGAACCCAAATGACCGACTTCCTCCTAGAACTCCGCTCCGAAGAAATTCCCGCCCGGATGCAGTCCAAGGCGCGTGAAGACCTCGCCAGGCTGTTCACCGCCGAGCTCGCCAAGGCCGGCATCGCCACCAGCGCCATCGTCACCTACGCAACCCCGCGTCGCCTGACGCTGATCGCGCGCGACCTGCCGCTCGAGACCGCCGCCGTCTCCGAGGAAGTAAAGGGCCCCAAGACCTCCGCGCCACCGCAAGCGCTCGAAGGCTTCCTCCGCAAGACCGGCCTGACCCGCGAACAACTCGTCGACCGCAACGGCACGCTGTTCGCGGTCACCGAAAAGCCCGGCCGCGCCACCGCCGCCGTGCTCGCCGAGGCGATCCCCGCGATCGTCCGCGCGTTCCCGTGGCCGAAGTCGATGCGCTGGGGCGACGCCTCCGCCAGCACCGAATCGCTCCGCTGGGTCCGCCCGCTGCAAGGCATCGTCGCGCTGCTCGGCGAAGAGATCGTGCCGTTCGAGATCGCCGGGATCGCCAGCGGCGCCGCCACGCTCGGCCACCGCTTCCACCACCCGTACCAGATCACGATCGGCGGCGCGCACGACTATGTCGAGAAACTGCGCGCCTGCCACGTCATCGTCGACCACGACGAACGCGCCACGCTGATCCGCGACCACGCCCGCGAAGCCGCGATGCAGGCCGGGCTCGAACTGATCGAGGACGAGGGGCTCGTGGCGGAGAATGCCGGTCTGACGGAATGGCCGATTCCCTTGCTCGGCCAGTTCGACCCCGCGTTTCTCGACGTCCCGCCCGAGGTGATCCAGCTCACGGCCCGCGTAAACCAGAAATATTTCGTCTGCCGCGGCGCCAACGGAAAGCTCGCCAACGCGTTCGTCTGTACCGCTAACATCGACGCGAAAGACGGCGGTGCGAGCATCGTCGAGGGCAATCGGAAAGTCCTCGCCGCCCGCTTGTCGGACGCGAAGTTCTTCTACGACACCGACCTCAACGTCCCGCTCGAAGAGCAGGCCGAGAAGCTGTCGAAGATCGTCTTCCACGAAAAACTCGGCACCGTAGCCGACAAGGTCGACCGCGTCGCGAAGCTCGCGCGGTGGCTGGTAGAAGAGGGCATAGTAACTTCTGCTCCCTCTCCCCTCTGGGGAGAGGGCCGGGGTGAGGGGCTGCCAAGCAGCGTCACGCCCGGAACAGG
>JAJNQF010000459.1 GCA_021154945.1 Sphingomonas sp. | reverse complement strand
GTCGCTCGGCGTGCCGGTGACGCTGGAGGTCGGCAATCACGACATCCCCTATTATTGGGACCCGTTCCGGCGGTTGTTCTCGCCCTATCAACGCTATGCCGCGGTGGAGCAGATGATCGAGCGGCCGCTGGAGCTGCCCGGTGTCACGGTGGTGCCGCTGAAGACGACCGCGCGGGCGCAGTGGCGGTGGAACTGGTCGAAGGGGCGCGTGAGCCCCGGCTCGCTCAAGCGCGCGCTGGCGATGATCACGGAGGTGCCGAAGGGCAATCTGATCTTCATCGGCGCGCATCATCCGCTGATCGAAGGCGGAACGACCGGGACCGCGAAAACGCGTCACGGCGACGCGGCGCTGTCTGCGCTGGCGGAGGCTGGTGCGCATGCGGTCTTGTCGGGCCACGTCCACGATCCGTTCGACATTCCGATCGAACGCGAAGGGCGGACGATCCGCATGATCGGTGCGGGCACCTTGTCGAAGCGCACCCGCGGCAGTCCACCCGCCTTCAACGAAATCCGCGTCGAGAACGGCCGTTTCGAGACGGTGCCGCGGACGCTGTAGTCAGCTCTTATAAGGATTGTTGAGCTCGGTGAGCCAGCCGGCGGCGGGCGGGCGCAAAGTGCTGCCGGAGGCCCGTCGGCGGCGCGCTTCGGAGACGTCGATCGGCTTCTGGAACGCCAGCCCTGCCAGCCCGCTCCGGACCCACACCACGTTGGCGGCGGCGGGGGCGACCGACCCGATCGCCACGACGACGACGGTGCCCGCCACGAGGTCCCCGGCCTGCGCGATGCAGACGCCGGTTTCCGAGATGTTGGTGACGCGGTGCTGGCTGGCGCCGTCCCGGTCGACGCGAAACACATCCGCGCTCAGCATCACGCTCGTCCGCGTTGCACGGGCAAGCGAGGGCGGTTTGTCGCTGGGATCGGTCGTCATGCTTTAAAAATGCCCGTGGTCGGTCCGGATTTCCAGAGCGTCGGCGATATTTCTCCGGAATGTCGCCGTGGCGCACGACTATCTCTTGTCGCCGCCTTGCGTGAAATCGATCCGGATCTTGACCCAGGCGCCGATCATCGGCTTGCCGTTGATGCGGGGCGGGCGGATGCGGAACTGCCAGGCGCTCTGCCGCATCGCGCGGGAAAGACCCGAGCCGACCGGGGATTCGCCGAGCGACCGGCAGTTCTCGACTTGGTAATTCGCGATCGTCTTGCACGCGATCAGCGCCCAGCCGCCCGGCGGCGCACCGTTGGGTAGGAACTCGGCGAGCTCGGCATGGGTGGGCTCGCGGTACCATTCGGCGTTGTACAGCCGCTGCCCGCCCGGCCCTTCACCAGGACCATAGGCCGAACCACTGTCCTGACCCTTCCCCGTCCCGCTCCCCCCATCCCCCCCGGCGAGCTGGTCTTCGGGATGCGCGGGCATCTTGGAGATATCGGCGGCGTCGAACATCTCCATCCCGCCCAGCATCTTGATCGGCAGCGGGGGCGGAGATTTCGGCGGGGCAGGGGGCGCCTGCGCGGACTCGGCGCGCGGTGCCGCCCGTGGCGGCGAGCCGCCGCTGGCGCGCTTCTGCTTGGTCGGCGACGGCGTGCGCTTTGGGGGGGTAGGCGTGCTCTGATCGGGTGCCATCTGGAACGTCACCGGATCGCGCCGTTCCTCCGGCTTGACGACCGCCGACGGGGCGAGCCGCAACAGCAGCAGGATGATCAGGATGTGCGCGATCACCGTCAGCACGAACGCGGCACTGCGACGTCGCGTGGAAACGCGCGTCTCGCTCGACGAAGGATGGTACGCCGACCGCATCGGCCGTTCGCCTAGCCGTCCCGCGCCCGCCCCGCAACACGTCAGCGGCCTGATGACCAAGAGTTCATTCGCCGGGGGCGGGGGGGTGCGTTGTAGCATCGTCGAGGTGGGAGGGCTGGCCACGTACGTCGTGCCCTCACCCTCGCCGCCTTCGGCGTCTCTCCCTCTCCCGCTGGGAGAGGGAAGGGGCCCGTTCGCACAAACGAAAAAGGCCGCCGTCCGGTGTCCCGGACGGCGGCCTTGTTTCAGTCAGCGCCTGAGCGTCCGACGGAACCGATTACTCGGCTTCGTTCAGATACTCGCCGGCATCCGCGTCGGTGCCGGTGCCCGAGGTGACGACCGCTGCGAGCGGATCTTCACCCACACCACCAGCGTCACGCGGCGAGCGCGCGAGTTCGGCGGCGTGCTCGTCGGCAGCCGACATCGGTGCCACGATCGACACCTCCGCCATCTTGCGCTGCTGGACGCGCATCGCGGCGTCGCGGCTGTTGGCCACGACACGCAGGCGGTTGAGGCCTGCACCGGTGCCTGCCGGGATGAGCCGGCCGACGATCACGTTCTCCTTCAGGCCCATCAGCATGTCCTGCTTACCCTGGACAGCCGCTTCGGTGAGGACGCGGGTGGTCTCCTGGAACGATGCCGCCGAGATGAAGCTGCGGGTCTGCAGCGACGCCTTGGTGATGCCGAGCAGGATCGGCTTGCCCTGTGCGCGGGCCTGCTTCTTCTCGAGCTTCTCGTTGGTCGCGTCCATTTCCTCGCGATCGACCTGCTCGCCCTTAAGCAGCGTCGTGTCGCCGCCGTCGGTGATCTCGACCTTCTGCAGCATCTGACGAACGATCGTCTCGATGTGCTTGTCGTTGATCTTCACGCCCTGGAGACGATAGACCTCCTGGATTTCCGACACGAGATACTCGGCGAGGGGTTCGATACCCATCGTCTCGAGGATGTCGTGCGGATCGGGCGAACCGCCGATCAGATTGTCGCCGCGCTTGACGTAATCGCCTTCCTGGACGTCGATGACCTTCGACTTCGGCACCAGATACTCGACGACGTCGCCGCCATCCTCGGGCTGGATGCCGATCTTGCGCTTCGCCTTATAGTCCTTGCCGAACACCACGCGGCCCGAGATCTTGGCGATGATCGCCGAGTCCTTGGGGATACGTGCCTCGAACAGCTCGGCGACACGCGGCAGACCACCGGTGATGTCGCGCGTCTTGGCGCTCTCGCGGCTGACGCGGGCCACGACGTCGCCGCCCTGGACCTGTGCGCCGTCCTCGACCGACAGGGTCGCACCGATCGCCAGCATGTAGCGACCGGTCTCGCCCGACGTCTCGTCAAGCAGGGTCAGGCGCGGACGCAGATCCTCCTTCGACTTGGTCGCCGCACGATATTCGATCACGACGCGCTGGGCGATACCCGTGGCTTCGTCGGTCTGCTCGGTGAGCGTCTTGCCCTCGATCAGGTCGACATACTTGATCGTGCCCGGGTTCTCCGTGATCACCGGCATGGTGAACGGATCCCACTCGGCCATCCGATCGCCGCGCGACACGATGTGACCATCGTCGAACAGCACGTACGCACCGTAGGGGATGCGATCGACCGAGAGCTCGCGGCCGTCCATGTCGACGATCGCGATTTCACCCGAGCGGCTGAGCACCACACGACGACCACGCTGGTCGACGATGATACGCAGATCGCGGAACTGCACCGTACCGTCGGCATGCGCCTCGAGGTTCGACGTTTCGTTGAGCTGCGCCGCACCACCGATGTGGAACGTACGCATCGTTAGCTGCGTGCCCGGCTCACCGATCGACTGCGCGGCAATGACGCCGACAGCTTCACCGATGTTCACCGGCGTACCGCGGGCGAGATCGCGCCCGTAGCACTTGCCGCAGACGCCGATCTTCGACTCGCAGACCAGCGGGCTGCGGATCTTGCACGATTGCGTGCCGAGGCCTTCGATCGTCGTGATCATCGGCTCGTCGAGCAGCGTGCCCGATGGGATGACGACCTTGCCGGTCTTCGGATCGACGATGTCCTCCGCGGTCGTACGACCGAGGATGCGCTCGCCGAGGCTTGCGATGGTCGAACCACCCTGGAGAATGGCCTTCATCTCCAGAGCGCGGGTCGTGCCGCAATCCGGTTCGATGATGACGCAATCCTGCGACACGTCGACCAGGCGACGCGTCAGGTAGCCCGAGTTCGCCGTCTTCAACGCCGTATCCGCGAGGCCCTTGCGAGCGCCGTGGGTCGAGTTGAAGTACTCAAGGACGGTCAGGCCTTCCTTGAAGTTCGAGATGATCGGCGTCTCGATGATCTCGCCCGACGGCTTGGCCATCAGGCCGCGCATGCCGGCAAGCTGCTTGATCTGCGCCTGCGAACCACGAGCACCCGAATGGGCCATCATGTAGATCGAGTTGATCGGCTTTTCACGGCCGGTCTCCTCGTCGACCTTCACCGCACGGATCTCGTCCATCATGGCGTTCGCGACCTGATCGCCGCAACGGCTCCAGGCGTCGATCACCTTGTTGTACTTCTCCTGCTGCGTGATCAGGCCGTCCTGATACTGCTGCTCGAAGTCCTTCACGAGCGCCTTGGTGTCGTCGACCAGACCAACCTTGGCGTCCGGAATGATCATGTCGTCCTTGCCGAACGAGATGCCGGCGCGGAACGCGTGGCGGAAACCGAGCGTCATGATCGCATCGGCGAACAGGACGGTCTCCTTCTGGCCGGTGTGACGGTAGACCTCGTCGATCACGTCGCCCACGTCCTTTTTGGTGAGGAGGCGGTTGACGGTGTCGAACGGCACCTTGTGGCTATGCGGCAGGCATTCGCCCAGCAGCATGCGGCCCGGCGTCGTTTCGTACCGCTTGAGGTACTGCTTGCCCTTCTCATCGGTCTGCGGAACGCGGCTGATGATCTTGGTATGCAGCGTGACCGACTGCGCGTTCAGCGCCTGATGCACTTCCGCCATGTCGGAGATCAGCATCCCCTGGCCCGGCTCGTTCTCCTTCATCATCGAAAGATAATAGAGACCGAGGACCATGTCCTGCGACGGCACGATGATCGGCTTGCCGTTGGCGGGCGACAGGATGTTGTTCGTCGACATCATCAGGACGCGCGCTTCCA
>JAJNQF010000430.1 GCA_021154945.1 Sphingomonas sp. | reverse complement strand
GCGGCCCAGCGCTGGGCCGCGGCGATTTCCGGTTCAGTGACCGCCACGCCGGTCGCGTCGCGGCGGGATAGGACGTCGAAGGTCAGCGGCGACACGCGCAACGTCTGGAGCGAATCGCACGCGGTCGGCGGCGGGTTGGGGCCGACCGGTTCGATCCAGGAGGCCTCGAGCGAGCGGCGCATGTCGTCCCAGCCTTCGGGCTCGACGACGGTGATCGCGCTGTCCTTCAAGGCCAGCGCGATACCGGCCGACAGGCCGCCACCGCCGCACGGGATTATCACGCGGCTCGGCACGCCCAAGCCCAGTGCCGCCATCTGTGCAGCCGCCTCGATGCCCGCGCTGCCCTGCCCTTCGATGATCCACGGATCGTCGAAGCTCGGCACCAGTGTCGCACCCCGTGCTTCCGCCAGTCCGGCAGCGATCACCTCGCGGCTTTCGGTGGCGCGGTCGTAAGTCACCACTTCCGCGCCCAGTGCCAGCGTCGATTCGCGCTTCAGCCGTGGCGCATCCGACGGCATCACGATCGTTGCCGCCATTCCGAGCCGCTTCGCCGCCCAGGCCACCCCCTGCGCGTGATTGCCCGAGGAAAATGCGACGACACCTTTTTTTCGCGCTGCGTCGTCCAGGGCGGTGAGCCGATGCCACGCACCGCGAATCTTGAACGCGCCGATTGGTTGCAACGACTCGGCCTTGAACGCGACCGTTACGCCTTTGATTTCACTAATAAAAAGCGGCGTTGGCGGCAAGACCCGCGCGATCTTTTCCGCGGCGTCCCGTACCCCCGCCCGCGTCGGCTGTCGCAAAATCGTCACACACTGGCTCCTATGCGCCCAACCCTATTTACATGGGGGGCAAGCGACCGTAGATCGCCCTTCCGCTGCCCCATGGGACTTCCAACCGCAAGGCAGTGTTTTCGTAATTTGTCTCAGGACATTGGAGGTCCCTTGAATTGGTCAAGCATCATATCGCGCTGGGGTTAGCGAAAGCCCATTCGACCGCCGACACCTCCCGCATCGGGAGCGGCATCGACATCGCTAAAGGGCGCCCGGTCAACCCGGTCACGCTCGTTCGTCCGCACGCTGCTGCGCGCGCCGCTCGGTTCTTCGTCGAGAAGTTCCCGGGCCGTTCGATGTATGCGGTGAAGGCGAACCCGTCTCCCGAACTCCTGCAGATCCTGTGGGACAACGGCATCACGCATTACGACGTGGCGTCGATCGCCGAAGTGCGTTTGGTCGCACGGACGCTTCCCGCGGCTACGCTGTGCTTCATGCACCCGGTCAAGGCCGAGGAAGCGATTGCCGAGGCGTATTTCACGCACGGCGTCCGCACCTTCAGCCTCGATAGCCTCGAAGAGCTCGACAAGGTCGTCCGTGCCACCCGCGAAGCTTCCGATCTGACGCTCTGCGTGCGTTTGCGCGTGTCGTCCGAGCATTCGAAGCTGTCGCTGGCGTCGAAGTTCGGTGCGGCACCGCACGAAGCCAAGGAGCTGCTGTTCGCGGCACGCCAGGCAGCGGATGCGCTCGGCATCTGTTTCCATGTCGGCTCGCAGGCGATGACTCCGGAGGCCTATTCGAACGCGATGGAGCGCGTCCGTGCGGCGATCGTCGAAGCGGCGGTCACGGTTGACGTCATCGACGTCGGCGGCGGCTTCCCGTCTTCGTATCCCGGCATGGAGCCCCCGCCGCTCGAGCATTTCTTCGAGACGATCCACCGTGCGTTCGAATCGCTGCCCGTCAGCTATTCGTCCGAGCTGTGGTGCGAGCCGGGCCGGGCATTGTGCGCGGAATATTCGTCGATCATCGTGCGCGTCGAGAAGCGTCGCGGGACCGAGTTGTATATCAACGACGGCGCGTATGGCGCGCTGTTCGATGCGGCGCATATCGGCTGGCGTTTCCCGACCGAGCTGCTCCGCGAGCCGGACAGCCGCGCGAAGGACATGGAGTTCAGCTTCTACGGTCCGACGTGCGACGACATGGATTACATGGTCGGCCCGTTCATGCTGCCCGCGGACACGCAGGCTGGCGATTATATCGAGATCGGCATGCTTGGCGCCTATGGCTCGGCGATGCGGACCGCGTTCAACGGGTTCGGATCGGACGAGACGGTGATCGTCACCGACGAGCCGATGGTCTCGCTGTACGACGAACGCTTCCAGGACCTCGCGTCGAACGTCGTCAAGCTGTAACCAAGCTCTAGTACCGCGCCCTTCTTCCTCCCCTCCCGTTTACGGGAGGGGTCGGGGGAGGGCTTGTCCGCGAGCGTGGCGTTCGCGGATATTTCAGTCCCTCCCCTAACCCCTCCCGCAAGCGGAAGGGGGATTTATGGAGCATGTTATGACCGAAGACACCCGCATCGACGCGCAGCGCAAGGCGGAACTCCTTTCCACCACCGTCGAGCATATCGACATCAAGAGCTTCGACGCGCGGCCGATCGTCGACGCGATGAAGAAGATGTCGTTCACCAGCCGCGACCTCGGCCGTGCGACCGACATCTACAACCAGATGCTGGCCGACAAGGACTGCACGATCTTCCTCGTGATCGCAGGCTCGACGAGCGCCGGCGGTTGCATGGATCTGTATGCCGAGCTGCTGCGCAACAACATGATCGACGGCATCGTTGCGACCGGCGCGACGATCGTCGACATGGATTTCTTCGAGGGTCTCGGCCACAAGCATTACCAGGCGCTCGAAGTGCCGCACGACGACGTGCTGCGCTCGCTGATGATCGACCGGATCTACGACACCTATATCGACGAGGAAGAGCTCCAGCACGTCGACCACACGATCTTCGAGATCGCCGAGACGCTCGAGCCGCGCGCCTATTCGAGCCGCGAGTTCATTCGCGAGATGGGCAAGTATCTCGTCGAGCACGGCAAGAAGGAGAACAGCCTCGTCAAGCTCGCCTACGAGCATGATGTGCCGATCTTCTGCCCGGCGTTCGTCGACAGCTCGGCGGGCTTCGGTCTGGTCAAGCACCAGGTAGATGCCGCGAAGGCGGGCAAGCCGTACATGGTGCTCGATGCGATCGCCGATTTCCGTGAGCTCACGGAGATCAAGATCAAGGCGGGCACCACCGGCCTGCTAATGATTGGCGGCGGCGTGCCGAAGAACTTCATCCAGGACACGGTGGTTTGCGCCGAGATCCTCGGTCACGACGACGTCCAGGTTCATAAGTACGCGGTGCAGATCACCGTTGCCGACGTTCGCGACGGTGCGTGCTCGTCGTCGACGCTGCAGGAAGCGGCTTCGTGGGGCAAGGTGAACACGGGGATCGAGCAGATGGTGTTCGCGGAGGCCGGTTCGGTCATGCCGCTGCTGGCGTCGGATGCGTATCATCGTGGTCTCTGGAAGGACCGTCCGGTCCGCAAGTGGGGCGCGAGCTTCGACAAGGCCTGAGGCGGCTTCGCTGATCCTCCCCCGCTAGGGGGAGGTGGCGCGAAGCGACGGAGGGGAGGCGGCGATACCGTCGGTTTGCCCTTTCCTCCCCCTCCGTCAGACAAGTGCCTGCCACCTCCCCCTGGCGGGGGAGGATTAGAGATACCGTTGCTCCTGCGGAGCAATTGATGCAGCCTCTCCCGGATAACCGGGGGAGGCTTTTTCATGCACAGCGAGATCCTGCGACCGATGGTCGTGCTGATCGTCTGGACGCTGGTGATGCTCGCGTGGATGCTCGTCACGCGGCTACCCGCGATGAAGGCGGCGGGCGTCGACATGGGAAAGCTGGTCGGGACCAAGGCATCCGATGCCGACCGGTCGTTGCCGCCTCAGGCGCAGTGGAAGGCGCACAACTACAATCATTTGATGGAACAGCCGACGCTGTTCTACGCGGTCTGCGCCGTGCTCGCGCTGAGCGGCACGGGCAATGGCGTCAACGCGTGGATAGCCTGGGCCTATGTCGGGCTGCGGATCGTGCACAGCTTGGTGCAGGCAACCAGCAACCGCGTCCGCGTCCGCTTTCTGTTCTTCATCCTGTCGAGCGTGATGCTCGCCGCGTTGACGCTGCACGCGGCTTTGGCGGTGTTTTGAGACAGTGACACAAATAATCGCCGATCGTGTGATCCGCCCCTCCCCCGATACCGATCGATCGTCTAGAAATCCGGCATGACCTTCGACCGCCGCTCGCTCCTCACCCTTCCCCTCGCTGCCGGGCTGACGCTACCGGCGTTCGCGCGGAATGGGGCGCAACTGACAGCCGGCCAGCCTCGCGCAGCGGAGCTGCCGGTCTGGCCGCCGGCCGAGCGGTTTGCGTTGTGGCCCGGCATCCCGCAGGGCGCGCCGAACCCGTTGCCGGTCCCGCAGCCGCGCATGCCGCGCTATCCTGACGGCTATCGCGACTTCCAGATGCGCGGCGTGGTGCGTCCCGAGGTCGGCGTGTTCCGGCCTACTCGGCCCGATGGTCGCGCGGTGCTGATCGTGCCCGGCGGCGGCTATTCGATCACGTCGCTGCGTAACGAAGGCATCGACGTCGCGCGCGTGCTGAATGCGTTCGGGATCACCGCGTTTGTGTTGAGCTACCGGCTGCCCGGCGAAGGCTGGGCCGACCGGGCCGACGTACCGCTTGCCGACGCGCAGCGCGCAATGCGGCTGATCCGCGCCAATGCCCGCAGCTACGGGATCCGGGCGGAGAAGCTCGGCGTGCTCGGCTTCTCCGCCGGCGGGCACCTTGCCGGCTCGCTGACGATATTGCCCGACTTCAAGGCCTACCGGACCGTCGATGCGGCCGATCGTCACTCAGCGCGCCCTGCCTGGGCCGGGCTGATGTATGCGGTCTCAAACATGGACCCGGGCCGCAGCCATGGCGGATCGCGCGCGAACCTGCTGGGCCCCGATCCACTGCCGGCCGTGCAGGCACGCTTCGCGATCGACCGGCAGTTGAAGGCTGGCGACCCGCCGCTGTTCCTGGTCCATGCCGAGGACGACACCACCGTGCCGGTCGCGAACAGCGTCGACACGCTGGCCGCCGCACGCCGCGCCGGCATCCCGGCGGAAGCGCATTTCCTCCAGCACGGCGGCCACGGATTCGGCACGCGCCCGTCGCCGCGGTCGCCTGGATCGTTATGGCCGCAATTGTTCGATCGCTGGATGGGCGAACTCGTCTCGGGGTGACGATGTAGGCCAGCATGACGGACCTATATGTGCCGGCTGACGTTGATCCCGAAAAGCCAGGAGAGCGCGATGACCCGTCCGCATGCCCAACCCCGCGACGTCTTCCATGAAAATGGCGAGGTGATCATCGACGGGCCGGACGGGGAGATCATTGCGATGACGCCCGAAGCCGCGCTGCGGACCGCCGGGCGGCTGGATGAGGCGGCGCTCGATGAACTGATCGCTCGGGCGCAGCGGTCAAGTACCTAGAACTAGACTTGCTCAGCGGAGCGCGAGGACCAATCCGCCGTTGGGTTGCGTCACGACCGTTAGGTCACGATAGTCGACGATCCGTACATGTCGCGCGGCGAGATCATGGGCCGCGCCGTGGGTGGCGGTGATGACCAGCACGTCTGCTCCCGCCGCCCCGCCTGCGGTGATTCCGGCGGCGGCGTCTTCGAACACGAGGCAATCCCTGGCCGCGACGCCGAGACGTTCGGCAGCGACGAGGAAGCAATCCGGTGCGGGTTTGCCGTTGGGGATGTCGTCGGCGGCGATCATGGTGGCGGGGATCGGCAGTCCGGCGGCCTTGAGGCGGACCTCAGCCAGCGCGCGCGGGGCCGAGGTGACGATCGTCCAGCGTTCGGGGGGCAGGCTGGCCAGGAACGCGGCGGCGCCGGCGATCGGTTCGATGTCGTCGACGTCTTCCATCTCGGCCGCGGTGATCGCTGCGGCTTCGGCTACCGGGTCGACGCCGGGAAGGTTCAGGCGGCGGACGGTCTCGACCGATTGCACGCCGTGGATCGTCGGCACAAACGTCGCGGCATCGAGGCCGTGCGCGATCGCCCATTTGGTCCAGGTTCGCTCGGCGGAGGCGATCGAGGTGAGGATCGTGCCGTCCATGTCGAACAGGAACGCGGCGTAGGTGCGGGTAGGGAGAGTCATGCGGGGGCTCGTGAGGGAGGTTGTAGGGTTGGGCAAGGCGATTTGGTTCGGCGCCCGTCACCACCCCGGCGAAGGCCGGGGCCCAATTGGGGGACGCAGCTAACGGAGCGGTTCATTTCGTTACTCA